>JASHSD010000177.1 GCA_030036985.1 Bryobacteraceae bacterium | reverse complement strand
CACGGACGTTGGTCGTGATCTCCCGCAGCGCCGCAAATACCTCCGGGCGGGTCCTGTAATCCGTTCGAGCGATGTAGTAATGCTCGGGGAACGGGGCGACCTTAAGAAGATTTGAGTACACAACCTCCTTTTTCGGTTTCGTACCCAGATACAATCCGGCGTCGGCGGGAAGCGCCAGACGCTCCAGACATGCCTTTGCTCTCTCGTCGAAACGATCCGCCGATTTATCAAAAACGATCTTCCGGCTCTTGCGCGCGGCAAGATCCCTAAAGCGCTCCTTTATGGGAGCCCAGTAAGCTTCGTTCGTTTTCGGCCGCGAGCGGATCAGGATGACCGGCGCATTGCCGGCCAGCCAGTACGCAAGGTCGCGCTCCGCACACCGGTATTCGAAAGTAGAGCCGTTGTCTGCCTCAAACTGCTGCTCTGTGGCCTTGCTCTGCACCTGCACAATGCAATTCGTTACTTCGCCCGTCGCCGAGTTACGGATTTCAACATAGCCATCGATCCCCGCCTCGAGGCCCGTCGCGTGCCACAGAAAACCCATCTTCAGGCAGATGGACTCGATCAGATTGATTCCCTGCTGACCCACAATGTCCGTCTGGAGAATTTTCTTCACCGCGCCCCTCGCCTGCATCGCGTCTACGTGAACGATATGACCTTGATCCCGTCGAGCCCGCGCTCGGCGAGCAGTTCTTCAAGGTTTGAAATATCGCGTGCGGGACTCCCGATGATTACCATCCAAGTGACCCACTCGCGCGAGTAGTCCGCGCACTGTCCGATTCCACGGTCTCGCCCGCCCTTATCCGGTTCGAGCTTCAGCTCAAGCACCAGTTGATCGTTGATCAGAATATCCGGTACGCCGCACTGCGTAGTGGGCCAAAGCTCTACTTCCACCTCGTCGTCTTGCTCAAGTTCCTCGGGAAGACGTTGGTTCAGGAAACGGTACAGGGCTTTCGTATACTCGTCTTCGGTTTCGTAGAACCGAGGCCTCCAGTCATCGAGAAGATCGCCGATCAGATCGCAAAGCCAGGCAACGCCATCCGGATTGTCACGCTCGGCACGGCTCTTTTTAGCCTCATCATGACGGCTCTGCACGATCCAAGCACCGATCGCACCGCCGCCGAGTGCGAACGCTATACGTCTAAGATTCTCCTGCTCTGTGGGCATATCATTCCTTCCCCAATAGGGCCTCTTCCCGCGCAGCACCATCAAAACGGACGATCACAACAGGTCCCTCCGGCGGCTCTGAAACAGATCGAGGCGATAGCTCGCGGCTTCATTCGAGACGCGAAAGCGCCGAGCCACGAAGAGCGAGCTCAGCTCCAGGCCTTCGTCTTCAAGGGTCACCAGGCCGGCCGCTGGCATCAGCAATGCTGAGGCGAAGGCATTGGCCTGCCACTCGGTGTCTTCATACGGCTTGTGGCCGGTCCGGCCGCGGTGGAACGCTGCCTGTTGATTGGTAGGCATTTGTGCAAGCCGGGCGAGCTGGTCCGTATGCAGCACGCAATGGCCAAGCTCGTGAGCGACGAAGTACGCAGCGCGCGGATGAGCGTCCTCCAGCCGCGCGTAGGTGACCTCCGAGGCCAGGATTTCAATGATCCGGCGATCTCTGTCGTAGCGCGTGTAACCCTCCGACCCTTCCAGCGCGATGACGCCGCCGCGGAGCGGAATGACCGTCCCGTCCTGCTGGCGAATGCTGATCTGGTGAAGGTCCTCAAACAATCGCAAGGGGTCGATCGCTTCGTGGGCGGGAAACCGGAGCTGCTCTCTAACGTAGGTTGCCGCACGTTCCATGGCGCGGTAGCTGAACTTCTGGTCGGCACGCACGCCGGACAGCCCCTTACTCATCTGAGTCCTCCCCCTCCTTCAGAATCTTCTGGATGCTCTCCAACTGTTCGTCGGTAATGCCGCCGCGTGCCAAACCCGCCACGAGGCCGCCCACGACGTCAGCCTCAAGTGGCCGCGCCTTGCGGATGTCGTATTCAATAAAGCCGCGCTCGCGGTCGGAGGCTTCCATCAACTCTGTGGGATCGATATCCAGGAAGGCCGCCACTTTCAGAATCCGTTCGTGAGAAAGCGGTCTGCGGTTTCCGCGTTCAACGTCGGAGAGGTACACGACAGATACGCCAAGCACGCGTGCAACGTCACCAAGGGTGCGGTTGGTTTTTCGCCGGAGGCGGCGGAGTAGATCGCCGAATCTTTCAGGCATTGGTCGTTCTCCTTTCCTCACTTGAGTATAGCGCTTTTAGCTAAATTTAGCTAATTGATTAAGTTTTGGCAAGATGCCCAACGAAACCCCCTATACAAGGAGGTTTTGGTGAAATCGTTGACGATGGAATTTCACTTGTGCGATGATGAAGGCAAAACCCCCTGAAACAGGAGGTTTCGTTGCGGAGAACGGCAGCATGGATTTCGTCACCCGGTCACTGTCACCCCAAGAGAGTCGAGTCGTTCTGTCTCTGACGGAGCAGGGACGGCGAGAACTCGACCGGGCAGAGGTGATCGCCATCCTCGGCGTGACCGCCAAAGCCGCAGATCATATTATTCATTCCCTTCGCCACAAAGGCTGGCTGGAACGCGCGAGTTGGGGCAAGTACTTGTTGATTCCGCCTGAGCAGGGGCCGGAAGCGATCGGTGATAGCAACCTTCTAGCTCTGGCCAGTCGGATAACCGATCCTTATTACATCGGCTTCAGTTCGGCCGCCAGCCATTACGGTCTGACAACTCAGCACCGAAACGTTATCTGGCTCGTGACACCACATCGCCTGCGGGACCGCCGAATCGGCGATACCGATGTCCGTATTGTCAATTCCGCACCGCGAAAGTTCTTCGGATTTGCGCCAGTCGATGTGCTCGGCTACAAACTCATGATGTCCGATCGGGAAAAAACCGCTATCGACTGCATCGACCGACCCGATCTCTGTGGTGGTGAAGGAGAGGCCGCCTATATTCTGGCCACTGCCTGCCGTCGTATGGACTGGGACAAGGCGGTGGCATACCTGGAGCAGATCGGATCAAAAAGCCTGCTTCAGCGGTTCGGCTGGCTGGTGGACCATGCAGGCGCCCAGATCCCGCCGCCAGAACGCGAACGCCTGCTTCGGGTGGTCAAACACGCGCGCCGAAGCATCTTTGGCTCCACCACTTCGGTCAACAATCCGGTGGGCTATGACGACACTTGGCGTATCCGCGTAAACATCCCACGCGACGATCTTCACGCCAGCGCCGGTCTCGCGCGTCGCCGAAACATCAAGGGCGGAGCCTGATGCTCACGCGGCCCAACGTTCAACGCTACGCGGTCGAGTCCGGTCTGCGCGACATCATGATCGCCGAAAAGGAAGTCGTGCTCACATATCTGCTTCAGCTTTTGTCCGAGCGCGGCATCCTCGACCGCTTCGTTTTCAAGGGTGGAACCTGCCTTCGAAAAATGGTGATCGGGAGCCAGGGACGGTTTTCTACCGATCTTGACTTCACCGGCCTGGAACAGCACGATCACGAAGAGGTGATTCTCGACATGATGGCGGCATTCGAACAGCCCTATCACGGCGTTCAGTTCAGGATCGCCGACGAGAGCTACTACGAGACGCAGGATGGATTATCCTGGGGCGTCAATCCGACCTATGCGCACGAGTGGAACGACAGTGGCGAAAGCGAAATCCGGCTGCAAATCAGCTTGCGCGAGACGCCAACGCTTCCACCCGAACGGAGGGCTCAGTCCCCGCAAAGCTATTTCCGGCTCCTGCCGTTCGCGCCCGCCGATCTGGGCTGTTTAGCCCTGCCGGAAATCCTGGCTGAGAAGATCCGCGCCTG
>JASHSD010000176.1 GCA_030036985.1 Bryobacteraceae bacterium | reverse complement strand
GCCAACGATGGGCTCTGGGACTGGAATCTGCTGGACGACACCGTGTATTTCTCGCCCCGTTGGAAGGCCATATTGGGTTATCAGGAGTCCGAAATCGGCAACAGGCCGGAAGATTGGCTGGACCGAATCCATGCAGCGGATCGTGAACGGGTCAGGAATGAGATCGCCGCTCATCAAAAAGGGCTGACGCCTCACTTCGAGAGCGAAAACCGGGTGCAACACAAAGACGGCAGCTTTCGCTGGGTTCTGAGCCGCGGTCTGGCAGTTCACGACGCTTCGGGAAGGGCGTTGCGCATGGCGGGGTCACAGACGGACATCACCGAAGGAAAAGTAGCCGATGCGCTGACCGGCCTGCCGAATCGGCTGTTGCTGATGGATCGGCTCGAACGATTAGTCGAACATGCGAAACGGCACAAGGACTATCTGTTTGCGGTGTTATTCCTCGATCTCGACGGTTTCAAGATGATAAACGACAGCCTTGGCCACGCGATCGGAGATCAGCTGCTGGTCGGAGTAGCGAATCGGCTGACAGAGTGCCTTCGAGCCGGCGACACGGTCGCGCGTTCGGGCCGGCTTTTCACGATAGCGCGGCTTGGGGGAGACGAATTCACGATTCTGCTCGACCAAATAGAAGCTCCGAATGACGCCACGCTGGTTGCGGAGCGGCTCATCAAAGTGTTGGCGCCGTCGTTTCATGTGGATGGAAAGGAAGTGTTTACTTCTGCAAGCATAGGCATCGCATTGAGCGGCGCGGAATACGAAACAGCCGAAGATCTCGTGCGGGACGCCGACACGGCGATGTATCGGGCAAAATTACTCGGCAAGGCCCGCTACCAGATTTTCGACGTGGAGATGCGAACGAGTGTGATCGCACGCCTGCAGCTCGAAACCGACTTGCGAGCGGCCCTGGGGCGGAAAGAGTTTCGAAATTCATATCAGCCCATCGTCTCCCTCGATTCCGGTCGGATCATCGGATTCGAAGCGCTCTTACGCTGGCAGCATCCCACCCGCGGTCTGCTTATGCCACTCTGCTTCATCCCGGTAGCGGAAGAAACCGGGATGATTCGCGAACTGGGTTGGTGGGGCCTTGAAGAGGCCTGCCGGCAAATCAGGTGCTGGAACGCATCCCGGGATGGCGAGCCGCCGCTCACGATGAGCGTCAATCTCTCCGTGAAACAGTTCCTGCAGCCCAACCTGGCGGCTGAGATCGGACGCCTCCTGCGCGAGCTGGATCTGCCTCCGGACACGCTTAAGCTTGAAATTACGGAAAGTACCGTCATGGAAGACCCCCTGGCATCCGTAGATATGCTGAGGCAGATCAAATCCTTAGGTGTCCAGCTCTCCGCCGACGATTTCGGCACCGGCTATTCGTCGCTCAGCTACCTGCAGCGCTTTCCGTTGGACACACTCAAAATCGACCGCTCCTTCACCGGCAGAATAGGCCAGGAAGGAGACAGCATCGATATCGTGCGGACGATTCTGCCCATGGCCAAAAGCCTCCGCCTTAACGTGATAGCCGAAGGCGTGGAAACCGCCGAACAACTTACTATCTTGAGGAATCTTCACTGCGAATACGCCCAAGGATATTATTTTGCGAAACCGCTGAGCGCCGATGACGCGCAGGCGCTGCTGGAAAGGCATCCAACATGGTAGCGTCGCAGACGGAGATCGAGTTGATGGGGGGCGGGCGCCCTCGCCAGGCACCCTCGCCCGCAGCCGGTCCCCTGACCGGCTTGACCTGAAAAATTCGCGAAAAACCGCTTGCTTGCGCGCGCGGCTCGGAATGGGCTTCTGAGCCATGATCGCAAGGGAGTGGTTGAACGGGTTATTCTGCGGGAGGCTTTGCCTGCGCCTGCACAGTCGGCTGCAGCACGGCTTCGAGCGCCTTCTGGATCTGAAGATCCGTTTTCGCGCCCACTTGGTCGCCTTTGGCAACACCGAGCGCCAGCGTATAAACCTCGGCCTTCAGCCGCGACGTGATGAAATCCTGGTTCGCGGTCCATTCGCGAATGCCGGGCTGGATTCGCCGCTCCGATAACCACTCCTGGAATTGATCGAGCATCTGCGGGGGAACTTCCCAGCCGTCGGCGACCTTATGGTCGCGTAGGTATTCGGCGGCGAAGGAAGTAAAAGCTCCAGATCCCTCCAGCACCGCGGTGAACTCGTTCAATGACGCCGGCGGAACCTGCACATCCGGAACGATGCCGCCGCCGCCCGGAACCGGGCGTCCGCTGTCGGTCTTGAAATCCGTGCGTTCGTTCGGATGCGTGGCCGTTGCGCCCAGCTCGAAACCATCCGCATCGAACGCTCTCTGGGAGCTGAAGGGCTTCTGAATGGAACGGCCGCTGGGGATGTAATACAGCGCGGTGGTCAAGGCGAGGCCCGTCTGCTCGGCCAAGGGGTAAACGCTCTGGACCAGTCCCTTGCCGAAACTTGGTTCGCCAACGATGGTCGCGCGGTCGTGATCCTGCAGCGATCCGGAAACGATCTCGGCCGCGCTCGCGGTTTTGCCGTTCACGATCACGGCGAGCGGGAACGCGTAGGGGTTGCTGTCCGCGGGGACGCGCTCGACCGTCTCCGGCACATCGCGTCCCTTCTGCGACAGGATCACCTGTTTGGGCTTCAGGAAGAAGGAAGCCGTTTCGATGGCGGCCGCCATCAGTCCGCCGGGATTGTTGCGCAGATCCAGCACGAGGCCCTTCAGGTTGCGCCCGCCGAGCTGCTCGATGCCATCGTGAATTTCGGTCGCCGTTTTGGCTTCGAAGCTCGCGACCTTGATGTATCCGATGCCCGGCTGGAGCTCGAACACGCGTTCGACGCTTGAAGATTTGAGCGATGCGGGCGTCAGAGTGAGATCGATCAGCTGGGCGTTTCCGGGACGCCGCACCACCAGTTCAGCCTGCTTTTGCCGCGATTGGCCGAGCAGCTGAATGATCTGGTCGCCGTCGAGCCGGTCGAGTCTGTAGTTGTTGACCGCGAGGATCTCATCGCCCGGCGACATGCCCGCTTTTTCGGAAGGCGTGCCGGCCATCACCTGAAGCACGACGACGCGGCCGGGGAGCACGGAAACGATGCTGCCGAATCCCTTCTCGGTCGATTGCTGCATCTGCTCGAGTTGCTGGAACTGGCCGGGGTCGAAGAAAATCGAGTGCGGGTCGAGACGGCGCAACATGCCGGGGATGGCGCCCTGATAGAAGGCCTGGTCGATGTCGAAGGGATCGGCCGCGTTTTGCTCGAGGATTTTGTAGGCGTCGATGAATTTCTTCATCTGCTGGGCGTCTTCGTCCTTGGGCTGGTCTTTCGGGGGGGCCGCGGCAAACGCGAGGCAGGCGCAGGCAAGGACCGACACCACAAGTCTTCGAGCGGGAGACATCGCCCCTATTATCGCCTGAAGCGTGGATGGCGGTGACGCCGGCTGCTTTCGCGGTTGGAGGAGTGTGGGGCTTCGCCCGAATACAAGTGCCCGCGAGAGCGCGGGCACGGCAGACTGAGAGTCTGCGCCACGCCTCGTTACAGGATTTTTTTGCCCATGGCGGAGAGAATCAGCTCGACGGCGAGATCGGCCGTGCGGTTCACTTCGTCGATGACGGGATTCACCTCCACCACCTCGATCGACAGCATTCCGCCGGAATCGCAGATCACTTCCATGGCGAGATGGGCTTCGCGGTAGGTGGCGCCGCCGCGCACCGGCGTGCCCACGCCGGGCGCGTATTGCGGGTCGACGAAATCCATATCGAACGAGAGATGAAAACCGGCAGTGCCCTTCGTGGCGACGGCGATGGCTTCGCCGATGGCCGCGCGCATGCCGCGCTCGTCGATTTCGCGCATGGTGATTGCATGCACGCCTGAATTCCTGACGATCTCCCGCTCGGTCTTGTCGAGGTCGCGGATGCCCAGCAGCGCCACATTCGCCGGGTCGACCTTCGGTGAAAAACCGAACATTCGGGCCAGGGGCTCCGGGCCGATGCCGATACAGCAGGCGAGCGGCATGCCATGCACGTTGCCGCTCGGACTGGATTGCGGCGTGTTCATATCGGCGTGGGCGTCAATCCAAAGCAGGCCGATTTTCCGCGTCGATTCGCGGAAGAACCGGGAAATGCCGGCGACCGTTCCCACGGCGATGGAATGATCGCCGCCCAGAACGAGCGGGGTCTCGCCATTGGCCAGGGCCTGGCCGGTCAGCTCGCCGAGCCGCTCGCAAGTGGCGGCGATCTGCGGCAGATACTTCGCATCGTGCGGGCCTTCGTCGGCAAGGCTCTCGGCCTGCGCCACGGGGACGTTGCCGAGGTCGGCGACATCGTAGCCGAGCGCGCCGAGCCGTCTGCCGAGACCGGCCACGCGCATCGCCGAGGGACCCATGTCGACGCCGCGGCGTCCCGCGCCCAGATCGAGCGGCGCGCCGATAACGGCGATCGCCCGGTTGGTCATGGGCGCAGCCGGTAGAGTATACGCGGAAACGCGATGGTTTCGCGCACGTGTTCGAGTCCGCAGATCCACGCCACGCAGCGCTCGATGCCCATGCCGAAGCCGCCGTGCGGCACGGTGCCGTACTTGCGCAGATCGATGTACCACTCGAAGGCTTCGCGCGGCAACTGATGCTCTTCGATGCGGCGCAGCAACAGATCGAGGTCGTGAATTCGCTGGCCGCCGCCGATAATTTCGCCGTAACCTTCGGGCGCGAGAACGTCCACGCCCAATGCGACTTCGGGACGGTCGGGGTCGGGCGCCATGTAGAAGGCTTTGATGGCGCTGGGGAAGCGATCGACCATGATGGGCCGGTCGAATTGCTGCGTGAGGATGGTTTCGTCGCCGCCGCCGAAATCACCGCCCCACTGGATTTCCGAGCCGTGCTGCTGGAGGTTCTTTACCGCTTCGTCGTAGCTCAAGCGCGGGAACGGCGCCTGGACGCCTTCGAGTTTCGCGACGTCGCGTTCGAGGATTTTGAGATCTTCGCGGCGCTTTTCGAGGACGCGTCCCACGACGTAAATCACCATCTCTTCGGCGACGCGCTTAATCTCTTCAAGATCGGCGTAGGCCATTTCGGGTTCGACCATCCAGAACTCGGTCAGATGCCGGCGGGTCTTCGATTTTTCCGCGCGGAACGTGGGACCGAAGCAATAAACTTTCCCGAACGCCATCGCATCGGCTTCGTTATAGAGCTGGCCGGATTGCGTCAGGTAGGCTTTATCGTTGTCGAAGTAATTCACTTCGAACAGCGTGGTGGTGCCTTCGCAGGCGGCGGGCGTGAAGATGGGGGTATCGACCAGAGTGAAGCCGTGGTCGTCGAAATAATCGCGGACCGCTTTGATGATTTCGTGGCGGACGCGAATGATGGAATGCTGCCGCTGCGAGCGCAGCCAGAGGTGGCGATGATCCATCAGGAAATCGACACCGTGGTCCTTCGGCGTGATCGGGTAGGGATCGCTTTCCGAAACCTTCTGGAGGATTTCGACGCTCTCGATGTCCATTTCGTAGCCGCCGTGCGCGCGGGGCTCGGCGCGAATGGTTCCGCGCACGATGAGAGACGACTCCTGGGTCAGATGCTTCAATTCCTCGAAGACGTCTTCGGGCAGCGCGCTTTTGAGCGCGACGCACTGCATGATGCCCGTGCCGTCCCGCAGAATCGGGAACACGATTTTCCCGGATTTGCGCAGGTTGTAAAGCCAGCCGGGGATTTCCACGCTCTCGCCCACGTGGCGCGCAGCGTCCGCAATGGTGATTCGTTGAGGCATGAGATGACTTTATTCCAGTGGCGACGCGAGTTAAGTCGCGTTTCCATCGTCCATGCTACAAGACGCGACTAAAGTCGCGTGTCCCCTAAGTCGCGCGTCCTTGCACTTCGAGGCGTTCGAAGACACGCGCGATCTCGTCAAGCGGATGCTCCATTTCCGGCACTTCGCGCAGTTCGAGGAGCAGCGGAACCTCTGCAGGAAGGGAGCGCAGCAGAGCCATGGCTTCGGACCAATCGATCATGCCGCCTTCGCCTCGTTCGCGCATCGGGAACAGGTGCTGGTCCTCTTTTCCGTTATTATCGTGAACGTGCAGCGAGCGAATGCGCGGTTTCATGATCTCGAACTCATGCGCGACTCCCGCGCCGATATGCGCGTGGCCCAGGTCGAAAACGTAATTGAGATTCAGGTGAGTGGCGGCATTGAAATACGCCAGACGCTCGGCCGTGGACAGTTCGTTCGGCGTGTTTTCGAGCAGGATCTCGACGCCGCGCTGGCGCGCGAAAACCGCCAGTTCCTCGAGCGAGGAGAAGGCGGACTCGATGGCGTAATCGGAAAACTCCTGCCCGCCGACGCCGAGATGCTGAACCAGATAACGGAACGGCACGACCTCGGCGATCTCGATGGCGCGCTTGATCTCGTCCACCCAGCGGATGCGATCGGCTTTGTTTCGACCCGTCAGATTGATATGGGTGTGAGGCCCGCTGCGGCCCCAGACCTCGTCGGTATACATGGGCGAATGCAGCGAATAAAGCTTCAGCGGGGAGTCGCGAAACCAGTGACCGAGTTCGCCGATCTGCGATTTATCCCGATAATCCAGATGCTGCGGCGCGCAGAAGATTTCGACGGCGGCCAGCCCGGCGCCTTCCGCCCGGTTCAGCCAGGCGGTGGTGAGGCGATGGTTGCAGATGACGTGGGTGGATAAAACTCTGTCCATGAAAATCGATCGCAGGCGAACCGACTATTTTCGCGTCACTATTTTCGCATCTTGGCTCGCATCCCGGCCTTTTCCGCGGTCACGACCTGGAGATTGTGCGCGGCGGAGGGGAGACCCGGATTGAGCTTGAGCGCCTGCCGCAGGGCGGCCAAGGCCGCGTCCAGTTTACCCTCGGCGTGATACGCGGCGGCCATGTTGGAGTACGCTTCGGGAAGATTCGGATCGATCCTGAGGGCTTCCTGCGCCGCGCGGATGGAGTCGTCATAGCGCTGGGTGTTGTAGTACTGGACGGAGAGGTTCAGGTAATTATCGGCTGTCGGCTGCTGAATCGCCGCCTTTTCCACTTGGGCGACATGATCGATTCCGGTCTGGGCGACGAGGAGAGCGCGCGCGCCGTCGGGGTCGTCGGGATAAAGACGAAGCGTATCGTCGGCTATCTGGCGCGGGCCGATCCAACCGTGCCGGTCTGCGAGAACCGCCATGACGACGCGGCGCGCGGCGAGATCGTAGGGATCGAGCGCGAGGGCCTTGGTCGCCATGGCGTAGCCTTCCTCGACTCGTTGACGGGACTCGAGGAATTCGCCGTAGGAAGAGTATGCGGGCGAGTACGCCGGAGCATCGGCGATGGCGCTGCGATAAACGGCGTCTGCTTCCTTGGGTCGGCTCAAAGTGTTATAGGCGCGGGCGAGGTTAATGCCGATCAGGGCGTCGCGCGGCGAAACCCGGTGCGCCCGGGTGAGCTCGTAGAGCACGGCATTGTGGTCGTCGTTGATGCGGGTCAGCCCGAGATACATGAAGGCGCGCCCGTCGTGCGGGCTCTTGGCGATCGCGTCGCTCCACAAGGTTGCCTCCGATTCCCAGGCGGCGTTTCTGTCGTAGGTAACCCAGCCGCACGCGGCAAGGACCGCGAGCGCGGCCACGGGAACCCCGATCAGGGCCGCCATGCGCAGGCGCGAACCGTAGAGAAGCGCGAAAGCGATCCAGGCGGCGCGGGAGGCGGCGAGAGCGAGACCCACAAAGGGCAGAAACATCCGCCAGTCCGCTTCCACCACGCGATGCGGAAGCGCGGCATACGGAACAAGCGCGATCAGAAACCACCAGAGGCCGAACCCGACTTCGCGCCAATCCTCCTGACGGCTCAGCCAGACGGTGAAGCCGATCAGCGCGGCAAGACCGGCATAGCCGGCCACGGCCGGGGGCGACCAGAAATGGGCGAAGGGAGCGAAATCCGTGTCGGTGCTGAGATGGGCCGGGACGAAGAATGCATAGAGATACCGCAGCACGATCCAGGGCTGCGTGATCCAGTAATTCGGCGCGGGGATGCGAGAGAAGGCGCCGAAGCGCCAGGTGAAAGCGGTCTGGAAGATCCAGTATCCGACGCACAGAACCGCGGCGGGAATCGCGTGGCGCGGCCGGCGCTCGCTTTCGTTCTCGAAAATCAGAATGTAGGCCAGCAGAATGGGGGCGAAGACGGCTGCCGCCGGTTCAACAAGCAAGGCGAGGATTACGGGCCACAAATACAGCCCGACGGGCAGATGGATGAGCCGGAGGTAGCGCTTTTCGAGCGTCTTGTAGTTGTTTCTGAGATACTCGTCGAAGCCGTGCTCGGGGACCCGTTTCAAGGTGATCGGCAACGTTTGCGGGAGCATGCGGGGCCAGTAAATCCACAACGCCAGGCCCGCGATTACGCCCAACGATCCGATGATCGTCCCCCGCTGGAGCGGGTAATTGACGGTGTCGGCGGCGACCGGATGCAGCCCGTAGAGAAAAGTTCCGAACAGCGCGGCGCAGTAATTGGCGCCCGGAATCAGGCGGAACAGGGCGAAGATGGCCAGGAGCTGAAGGGCGAACCAGAGGAAATTTTCCGCCTGGAAAATGAACGCCCGTGGGCCCCCGCCGAGCTTGTAATCCAGAGCGAACAAGGTCGAAAGCAGCGGGCGATAGTCCGCCGTTTCTTTCGCTGCGCTGAAGGTGCGCGGGTTGGTGAAAAAGCGGCCGACATTTGACGTGTGGTTCAGCCAGGGATTATTAACGATTGTCGGAAAGTCGTCGAAATGGAAACTGTTTCCGAAGTGATTTGACCAGAAGCCCGTCCATGCCAGCACGAGCAGGATCAGTGCGGCGGAAAGGGCAAGCAGATGATCCCTGGATTTGGTTTGGACCAGTGTTATGGGGGTATTATAGCTTCGACGCGACTAAAGTCGCGTGTCCGAGGCGCCAAGGATCTGGCGGATTTTGCGGCCGAGCGAATCGGCCGAGAACGGTTTCCGCAGGAATGCAGCGCCTTCAAGCGCCGCGTCTTCCGCATAGCCGGAGATGAACAGCGCCTTCATGCCGGGATGAGAGGCGCGGATGCGGCGCGCCAGCTCCACGCCGCTGATGTTCGGCATGACCGCATCGGCGATCAGGAGATCGAAGACCGGGGCGGCGGCGCCGATCTTTTCGGCTTCCCCGGCGTCGGACGCCAGCACAACCCGGTACCCCTGACGCTCGAGCATGTCGCGGCTCAACTCGCGCACCAGCGGCTCGTCCCCGACGAGGAGAATCGTTTTACCACCCTCGGGCCGCGGGGAGGATTCGGGCTGGTCCTCGACCGGAGTCATGGCGCAGGGCAGGAAGACGTGGAACGCCGGCGGCTGCTCCTGATTGGTGGGTCCGCCCCGATGATCGAATGCGATAAATCCGTTGCGCTGCGTAATCATCTCGTACGCGGAGGTCAGTCCCAGCTCACGGCTTTCGACGGGTCCCATGGCGATGAAAGCTGGATTGGCGAAGAGAGCGATTGCGTTTCCGGAGCCTTCCGTTTCGCCTCTTTCACCTTTTTCATTCTCGACTCCGCGCACCGAAAGCGCCGCAAACAATCCGGGCTGCAGACCGCCGCAGCGCCGGCAGATTTCGTCGTCGAGATGGACGACTTCCGTTTTCACGCGAAGGGCCGTCACCGGCGCGGCGGTCCGCACTGAGGCGGCAAGACTGAGCAGTGTCAGCTCAATCTGGGATTGGCTGGAGTGAACCGGGGCCACGTCCGAACCCAGCGTGAGCATGAGGGGAATTCGTTTGCCCGGTGCATTGCCCGGAACATGGTCGCCCAGCAGGAGCTGCAGCGCGGGCTGAGCGCGTTCCACCGCGCGGTTGAGATCGAGGCTGCCATGGGCCGGTGTCCGGCTCCGGCTGAAAGACAGCAGCTGCCGGGTCAGCGCGATGGCGCCGCCCGCAGCTTCGACGACCTGCTCGGCGCTCGGGCGGGCCGGATGATCCGCGTCGAGTTCCGTCAAAACCAGCTGCGCATACCCCGTCACCACCGTCAGGACGTCGTTGAAATCGTGCGCAATGCTTCCGGCGAGACGCGCGACCGCTTCGGCCTTCTGGACCTGCCGCAATTGTTCTTCCATGCGTTTCCGGGGCGTGATGTCGGTCATCGTGCCTTCGAAGCAGACGATGTTGCCGGATTCGTCCCGGACAGCGCGCGCGTTTTCGGAAATGCTGATGATCCGGCCGTCGCGGCAGCGGAGATCGTATTCGAAGTTCTGGACGCTGCCCTCCTGTTCCAGTCGCTCTCTCAGCCGCCGGCGGGCGTTGGGATCGACGAAGAAATCCCGGGCGATATCGACATTTTTCCATTCGGCTTCGCTTTCAACGGCGAGCATCCTGAGCAGCATCGGATTCGCGGCCAGAACACGGCCGTCCGGCGTACTCTGGTAAACCCCTTCCAGCACGGATTCGAAGAGATTGCGGAAGCGTTCCTCGGAGCGACGGAGAGCGTATTCGGCGCGTTTGCGCTCGGTGATGTCCGTCATCATCGACAGCGCGGCGGTAGTGTTGTCTTCGCCGTCCTCGACGAGATTGGAGCAGGTGAGCACCCAGAGCTCCGATCCGTCGGCGCGGCGCAATCTGCGGTCGAACTGCTCTTTCCGGTCGAGCTGGCGGCCGAGGCGAAGGTTTTCCGCACGGATGCGTTCGACGGAAACATCAGCGGGAAAGAAAAAATCGTCGGTCCCGCGTCCCACCAGTTCGGCCAGCGGGATGCCGAGCATTTCGGCCATGCGGGCATTGGCGTAGGTGACGATGCCGGAATCGTTGCGGACCCAGATTCCCTCGCCCGCCGTTTCCACGAGCCGACGGTGCCAGAGCTCGCCGCTGTCCGCCGCCCGCTTCGCGTTCCACAAGCGCGCGCTGCCGTAGCTCAGAAGCAGGCCTTCGGCTGCAAAAAACAGGCAACGCAGGAAAATGCTGTCCACGGTTTCGGCATGCATCCGAAGATCGAAAGCCGCCCAAACCACCAGAAGGGCTGTGGACGCGATGCCAGGTCCGGCGCCGGCAAACGCGGCGCCGGCAATGACAGCCGCAAACGCGGGCAGGAAGGGGTAGACCGGGTGACCCGTGAGCCGGTCGAGAGAGAGTTCCGCGGCGACCGATCCCATGCAGCAGGCGACCGCAAACGAATAGCGGAGCCACGGCGGTTCCTCCGGCAAGGCGGGGGCAGATTTCTTTGAAGAACGGGGCAAATCCCTTTAGGTCATGATACCGTACTACAGGTACTACCCATTACGGTTTATTTGGGCGTGCGTGGCATAGGGGGAAATCCGGGCTTCCGGCGGCTTGTCCTGGTCCCCCGGCGACCGCTCCCTTGCGGTCGCGGCTCAGTAAGATCACATTTCGCGGCACGGATTTCGCTTCGCGGCACGGATCTCATTTCGCGGAACGGATTTCGTTTCGCGGTACGGATCTTATTTCTCAGCTCAGCTCGGCGCCCCCTCTGGTCTAATCGAGTAAGTGTCCGCAGCCGACAAGCCGGTGCTCGTCTATGACGGCGATTGCTCATTCTGCCGGATGTGGGTCGGATATTGGCAGGCCCTGACCCGCGAGCGCATCGAATACGCGCCTTATCAAAAGGCTGCCAACAAATTTCCGGACGTTCCCCGGTCCGATTTTCAACGCGCGGTTCAGTATTTCGAAGGCGACAGGCGCTACGGCGCAGCAGAGGCCGTTTTCCGCCTGATGGCATTGGTCGGAGGATTCCGCCGGATACCGTTGTGGCTGTATCTGCGCCTGCCCGGGTTCGCTCCAGTCACTGAGTTTCTTTACCGCCTCATCGCGGGGCATCGCAACGCGGCCTATCGGGTGACACGCGCGCTCTGGGGCAAGGAGGTCCACCCGGCGACGTACAAGGTCGCGTCCTCGCTGTTCGCCCGCTTTATTTCGCTGATCTACATGATCGCATTCATCTCTTTCGGCCGGCAGGTGCGGGGATTGATCGGTCAGCAGGGCATTCAGCCGGTGAGCGAATTTCTCGGCCAGGTCAGCCAACAATTCGGCGCGCGCGCGTTTTGGGTGACGCCGTCGGTCTTCTGGTGGATTCGGAGCGATTACGGGCTCGAAATGATCGTGTGGAGCGGGGCCGTGGTGGCTTTCGTCGCGGCTATAGGACGCCCGCACACGCCCGGGCAGAAGGCTGCGTTCATCCTGCTCTTCGTTTATTACTTGTCGGTCGTCAGCGCGGGCCAGATCTTCATGGGCTATCAGTGGGATTACCTGCTGCTCGAAGCCGGATTCCTGGCGATCTTTCTGAAGCCGGTGTGGGCGCGCGTGTGGCTCTTCCGCTGGCTGCTGTTCCGGCTGATCCTGGAATCGGGAAGCGTGAAGCTGCTGAGCCACGACATGAGTTGGCGCAATTTAACCGCGCTTGCCGTGCACTACGAAACACAGCCGCTGCCGACGCCGATCGCCTGGTACATGTTCCAGCTGCCGCTTTGGTTTCAGAAGATCTCGACTGTGTTCGTGTTCGTGATCGAATTGGGACTGCCGTGGTTGATGTTCGGCCCGCGGCGGCTCAAGCAGGTCGCCGCCGCCGGAACCATCCTGCTGCAGGCGTTGATT
>JASHSD010000175.1 GCA_030036985.1 Bryobacteraceae bacterium | reverse complement strand
GCGGCGAATTGTCCGCGCCGGGATTGCTGGTGATCTTGCGCGCCATGCCGCCGGCGATGGGAACCACAAAAAGATCGTTGTTGGTGCCCGCGGCGGGGATCTCGTCGGTGTTCATGGAGTAGCAGACCTCCGTGCTGTCGGGCGAGATCGCGTAATCATCGGGACCGCCGAGGGAAAATGGCGGCACGTCGCGGGTTCCCGGTGAAAGATCGGCGATCTTGCCGCCCGCCAGCGATACCGAAAGCAGATGGCTGCGGCGGTTGCCTTCCCATTGCGTCCAATGCCGATAAAGAAGGCCGGTGATGAGATGCGCTTTGACCTTGCTCTGCTGCTCGGCCTCGAGGCGTTTCTGGTTGCAGGCGTTGTCGAACTGGCCCGACGTGGTGCTACAATTCGGAAAAACGTCGCTGGTCACTACCAGGTACTTGCCGTCGGGCGAGACGGTCTCGCCATCGGCTTCGGTCGCGATGTGCGTCACTTGTGTCGGTGCGGAGCCGTCGGGATTCACGCTCCAGATCTGCGAAGCGCCGCCAGCGGAGGAGACGTAGTAGATTCGCCTGCCGTCGGGCGACCAGCGCGGACGGTCGGCCTGATCGATCAGCTTCCGCGGCGCGCCGCCGCCGTCTAACGGAACACTCCAGACGCTGTGGAGCATTTTGTTTTGGGCCGTGTCGGCGCTGCTGACCGAGAAAGCCACAGTCTTGCCGTCGGGCGAGATCTGCGGATCGGCCATGCGCTGGATACTCAGCATGGCGGCTGAGTCGAACGGTTTCTTCTGAGCGAATGCCAACGCCGGGGCGAGAGCGAGGACGAGCCACGCCGGACTGCGCATACTGATGGAATTATCGCGCATCACAGGGACCGAGCCGCAACCTCCAGGAACCGCAAAGGGCGCTGTCCCGCGCCGCAATAGGGCGGAGGAAGGCCTTATTCGTACGGCGCGGACGCGACCCGTTTTGCGCGTGTCTCTCAAAAGCGATGCGTTGGGAAGGTTCGTATCCGCTTCCTTGCGGTCGCGGCTCGGAAAAAAATGGCTCGGGTCGGGAAAAAAATCGCCCGGTTACGTAGCTGCGGCGCCGTGGCGCACGCGCTCGGCGACGATGGTCACCTGCATATCGCGGGCGAGATGCACCAGCCTGTGCGCGTCGGGCGAATCGCGGGTGACGAAGATCTGCGTAATGCCGTGTTCCCGCGCCCAGGCTGAGACGGCCTTGGCCGGCTCTTTGCCTTCGATGATCTCCGGCGTGATGCGCAGGTTGCGGCAGAAGTTCAGATGGCGCTCGATGGCCGCGCGATCCTCCGGCGTCAGCTCGGCCATTCCCGGCTCGCGCGCGACGACGATCGCGGTGCACGAGGAGTTCAGGTAATCCGCCACGCGCCGGCCGCGGCGAATCAGCATCGCGGTGGAAGGATGCGGGGTGAGCAGAATCAGAATGCTTTCCCGCCGGCCGGAAGCCATCGGCACCACCGCTTCCGGCACCCGCAGCTCTTCGCGGCGCTCTTCCAACTGATGCGCCGTCTGGCGCAGCGCCAGTTCCCGCAAGGCGGTGAGGTTGGTTTCGGTAAAGAAATTCTCCAGCGCCTGGCGGGCTTTCTCCGGGGCGTAAACGACGCCGCGCTCCAGACGATGCAGCAGCGCGCGCGGGGTCACATCGACCATGACAACCTCATCCGCTTCCTGCACCACCCAATCGGGCACCGTTTCGCGCACGCGAATACCGGTGACGTGCCAGACCTGATCGTTGAGGCTTTCGATGTGCTGAATGTTCAGACTGGTGAGGACGTCGATGCCTGCGTCGAGGATAGCCTGGACATCCTGCCATCGCTTGGGCCGCTCGGAACCGGGCACGTTAGTGTGCGCGAACTCATCCACCACGGCGACCTGCGGATGCCGCGCGATCACCGCGACGGTATCCATGTCCTCGAATTTGGCGCCGCGATGCTCATAAACCCGGCGCGGGACGAATTCGAGACCGGCGGTCTGCGCGATCGTATCCGCGCGCCCGTGCGGTTCAAAATAGCCGATGGCCACGTCGGCGCCCTGCATCTTGAGCTCCTGCGCCTCGGTCAGCATCTGATAGGTCTTGCCGACGCCGGCCGCATAGCCCAGGAAGATTTTCAGTTTGCCGCGCGCGCTCACCAGATGCCATTAGAGCAGACGGCGGAGTCAGCCAGGCGGCGATGGGATGTTCGGCTGTTTTCGACAGCGCGTTGGTCAATGATCGTTTGGTCACTGATCGGCTGCTCTTGCGACTCGATCCGGTCATCGCATATTACGCAAATCGGCCGACCATTGTCGTAGAGCTGAGTCTCGGCTCCGCAATTAACACAGATCGCCACGATTGGTCTCCAGTTTGGAATCTGTCGAAATTGACGCAAGAACGAAGGCGAATGTGTACAGGTTTCACGCGGCTTGGGCGGTGGTCTGCGGGAAGATGCGCACATCCATGCCTTCCGCCTCGTTGATGAGCCGGTCGACCGGACTGCGCGCCCACACCTTCCAGGCGGCCTGTTGGGTGTGGCCGATGAAGACCTGGGTGATCCGCTGCTCGCGGGCGAATTTGATGATGGCGTCGATCGGGTCTGCGCCTTCGATCACATGAACCTCCGCGCCCAGCTTGCGCGCGGTGTCGAGATTGCGCTCGATCATTTCCTCCGCCTCGCGCGTGAGGTCGCGTTGTTTGACGTAGATGGCCAGAAGCTGCCCGTGGAACCGGGTGGCCGCCCGCGCGCCGCTGGCCAGCATGTCGCGGGCGCTGCTTCGCGGAGTGATGCAGACCAGAATGCGTTCCTGCGTGCCCCAGCTCTGCAGGATGCCGTGCGATTCCATGTAGCGCTGCAACTGCTGTTCCACCACCTGCGCCGCCAGCAGCAGGGCCAGTTCGCGCAATTCCGAAAGCTGCGCGGGATTGAGATTGCCCGGCCCCGCGCTTTGCGTCAGGTCTTCCGCCGGCACGTCGACAATTACGACTTCGTCGGCCGATTCGATGAAGCTCTGCGGCACCGAACTGGCCGACCGCCGGCCCGTAATGCGCTCGACCGCGTCCTGCTGCTCGCGGATATGCTGCAGGTTGATGGCGCCCACCACGTTGATGCCGTGGTCGCGGATCTCCTCGACATCCTGCCAGCGATACGCATTGCGGCAGCTGGGAGGATTGTCTTTCGCCAGTTCGTCCACCAGGCAGACCTGCGGCGCGCGCTTGAGAACGGCATCGACGTCCAGCGCTTCTCCGTAGGGCACGCTGAGGCACGGCACCACTTCGAATTCGCGGATCAGCTCCGCAACGTCGTCGGAACCCTTGGCCTGGATCAGCCCGACCACGACGTCCTGACCGCGCTTGCGGCGGCGCCGGCCTTCATCGAACATGCGCAGGGATTTGCCCACGCGAGGCGCGTAGCCGAGGAAGATCTTGAGCCGGCCGCGGTGCTCATGCGCCTCTTGGGCCTGAATCTGTCGCAGCAGTTCTTCGGGATCGCGGCGGGGAAGTTCTTTGGAGGCCATGGTTGATCATCGCTCCCTTGCGGTCGCGGCTCGGAACCGGTTGTTATTCAATCGCGGACCGCTTTACTGAGTCGCGCGCGTAGGCAAGCGGTCACTTCTTCAACGGGAACGACGAGTCCAACGCCAGATTCAACTTCAGCACATTCACGCGCGGCTCGCCCAGAAATCCCAAATCGCGGCCCTGCGTGTTCGCTGCCACGAGGCTCTCCACCGCGGCCGGGGCAACTCCGCGAGCCTTCGCCACACGGGCCGTCTGCGCCGCCGCATTCGCCGGGCTGATATCCGGATCGAGGCCGCTGCCGGAAGTC
Organism: Bryobacteraceae bacterium; assembly: GCA_030036985.1. Taxonomy (GTDB): domain Bacteria; phylum Acidobacteriota; class Terriglobia; order Bryobacterales; family Bryobacteraceae; genus BOG-234. Next base: position 659 of record JASHSD010000175.1, on the reverse strand, counting down.
GTAATCGCATCGGCCGGAATCGGACCGGTGAAATCGGGGTTCTCTTTCCGGAACGCCGCCGCGTCCTTATTCAGCCGATCCGCCAGCGCGGGATTCGTCGGTCCCAGGTTCGATCCGCCGGAATTCGCGCCATCGTACATATTCTGCGAAGGCCGCGGGTGGAAATATTCGGGTTTCGTGAAATTCTGTCCGATGATCTCCGATCCGATCACCTTGCCATCGCGCACGATCAGGCTGCCGTCCGCCTGATGATGAAACAGGGTCTGCGCGATGCCGGTCATCGCCAGCGGATACGCGATCCCCGTCAGAACGGTGAGCACGATAGTAATCAGAATCGCAGGTCTCAGTTCTTTCAACATTTCAATAAACTCCTATGCCAGATGCAACAGGCCGAGCAGCCTGTCGATCGCCCAGATGCCGGGGAATGGCGCGATGACGCCGCCCAATCCGTAGATCAGCAGATTGCGCCGCAGCAGCGCGCCCGCCGAGAGCGCCCGATACTTCACGCCGCGCAGCGCCAGCGGCACCAGCGCGATGATGATCAGCGCGTTGAAAATCACGGCCGCGAGAATCGCGCTCTGCGGCGAATGCAGCGCCATAATGTTCAGCTTGTTCAGCGCCGGATAAGTCACCGAGAACATGGCCGGGATGATGGCGAA
>JASHSD010000174.1 GCA_030036985.1 Bryobacteraceae bacterium | reverse complement strand
CTGCAAACCACTTTTCACCGGAAACAAGCGAGGATGGGTCATTCTCGATTCATTCAGCGCGAGTGCGATTACGCAGGTATACGATGCGCTAAACGAGTTGAACCGCGAGAAGTTCGCCAAGATGCCAATTCAACGGATGGCGGCGCTCGCGTTCCGATTTATAAAGTGAGGGCAAGGACGGCCATGCAAACACGACGGAAGTTAATAACGCTCATGCGTCCGCATCCGCGTACGAGCCACCCGCTAACCGACGCCGGCCAGCGTGCGTTCCGCGAATCCCTCGCGGACCGGGAGGCACTGGAACGCCTGGCCGCGGCGCGGGCGCTGGCGAACGCGGTGTGGCTGGCGGCGAGTGTCGGGCTGGGGATGTTGGCAGCGTGGTACCTGATGCGATGAGCCGCGCGGCGAAGATTACCGAATCGGCGGACCGACTCGCCGCCCGCCCGGAGTGGTACGCCGCGACGGTCCAGCACGAGGTGGAACGGTTGCAGCGAGTGGTGCGGGATCCGCGCGCGACGCGGGAGGAGCTGTACGTCGCGATGTGCCAGCTCGCGCATTACGGGGAGCTGGGGCTGGATGCAAGGTGAGGGGAGGAACTATGCGAGTTCTGGTTGCTTGTGAGTTTAGTGGGATTGTGCGCGAAGCCTTCCGGCGGCGGGGACACGATGCGTGGTCGCTGGACCTGCTTCCGACCGAAGACAAATCGAAGTTTCACTTCTACGATTACGATATAAGTCTGGACCCGCTCTATCAGGACATGATTCAGATGAACCGCTACTGGTGGGACATGATAATCGCCTTTCCCCCATGTACTCACTTGGCGGTCAGTGGGGCACGCTGGTTCAAGGACAAGCCCTACGAGCAGCAGCGCGCAATTCGTTTCGTCCTGTCCATTGCAGCTTCACGTTGCGAACGTGTGGCAATCGAAAATCCAATTGGAGTGTTGAGCACACGATGGCGCAAGCCGGACCAGATTATCCAGCCGTGGCAGTTTGGGCATGGAGAGACGAAAGCAACGTGTTTGTGGCTGAAGGGACTACCGAAGCTGGTTCCGACGAACATAGTCGAAGGACGCCGGGGGCGCGTGCATCGGGAGCCGCCGGGGCCGGATCGCTAGAAGAACCGGAGCCGCACGTATACGGGGATTGCCGAAGCGATGGCCGAACAGTGGGGATGAGACAGCGGCGGCGGGGCAAACATGCATGAACGCGTCCGCGTCCGGTTCTGGTGCGTCGCGTGCGAACGCTGGTGCGAGGAGATGTGCGTTCCGGGGATGCACGGCGACGTGGCGATCGATGGACGGAATGGGACGCCACGCGGGATGTGTCGGGAGTGCGCGCGGGACGCGTTGCAGGGGTTGTGGGACTTGCAGGATCATCGGAGCCGCGAGGATACCCTTGCGGTGCGCGTGGCAAGGGCGCAGACGAGCGCGACGACGCTAGGTGATGGTTTGCCACTTACCGGGCGGTCCAATGGCCGGTAGTGGTGTCATTTGAAGTTGGTGCTGTCCTAATCCAACCCACGGTTTCTAGGTAATAAAGGGGAGGGTAACATGGATATGCTGCTTGGCATGGCTCGCTTCAAGGATATTGTGGCCGGACTTAATCAACAGACCTTGCGCAGGTCCAAGGAATTAGCGGCGGACCTGACGGAGCTGAATGGCTTGCGAGCGAATTGGCAACGCTACAACGAGTTGTCGAAGCAGATCGAGTCGAAGGAACGCGCTCTCAAGATCGGCTATGCACTATTGCTGAACGCGCCGCTGAAAGTCGGTAAGGGCGATGCCTACGAAGGCCCTGATGAAGCCTTTGAGAAAGACGCAGAGGACTTGTCGATTGACCCTGCCGACCTAGAGCTTTCCAAGTTTTCGCTCTGGCGAGTGATTCGGGAAGTGGTTAGACAGTCGACGGAAATTCGCGTGTATGAGTTAGAGGCGCATTTGAAACAGTTCGGACTTAAAGCCACTAGAGCCGCGATAGAATCCGCGTTGGCTACGCATCCGAGAGAATTCAGGATCACCAAACGTGGCCGGGAGAAGTATGTGTCCCTAAAGTAAGAGAGCCAATCGTCACGAACGCTTTCTCGAAGAAGCTGGCTGCGGGAGTTTCGTCAGAGATTTGGCCGATTGCTCAACTGCTCTATTAAGAGCTTCTGCTGATAAAAGAACTAGTGAAAGAGACTTTAGGTGTGAAGGTTGCGTTATTTTCTGAAACGTTTGGGAAGGTAGTTTCCGAGATGACTTCGGCGATGAATGCTTACGCTCGTCGAGAAATGTTAGCAAAGCGGGGTCTAAAGCCCGCACAGATTCGTCGAGAAGTTCGCAAGCGGATGAAGTCCTATCAGATTCACGTGGAAGCCGTTTTGCTAGCTCGCGAAGTATGCGAACGAGTCCTAAAGCTTCTTCGCGAGCATGATCCATTAGAAAAGGTCGTAGAAACGCTTGGAGAAACAAAGAACCGGGAGACAAATTGATTTCCTGTCTGCAAGGGGCAAATCGCAGACTATCATACTCGTCAAGAACAGCAGTATTATGCGCGTTGCTTGGGGCTTCTGTCAATAGGAGAAGAAAGGATAGAATCCATGCGATTCTCAAGTTTGATTATTGCCTTGTTGCTGGTCGTCGTCGCCGGTTCCGCAAGTTCCGCCGCCGGGCAGGGAGTCAAGCGAACGGTACCCCTGGTACCACACACACACCTCTCCCGCGCGCTCCTCGCCGCGGACATGTCCGCAACTGCGTTCGACTACGCGGTTACTGCACGCGGGCTCGGAGTCCGGCCGACGCTCGAAGATGGCGAACCTGGAACCAGCGGAACGTACGAGACGAATCCGCTGCTCGGCCGGAATCCGTCGGACGGGAGGCTCGCGGCGTTCGGGATCGCGGAGGCGGCGGCGTCGTCGTTCGTACTCTCCCGGACGGAACGCTCGCCGCATGGGTGGGTACGCTGGGCTGGACGCGCAGCGGTGGCGTTTCAGGTGGTGGAGCATACGAAACTGGGAGCGCAA
>JASHSD010000173.1 GCA_030036985.1 Bryobacteraceae bacterium | reverse complement strand
CGCGCGAAAAGGCCAAGCTGAAAGAGATGCTGCGGATGGGCCTGATTCGCGTGGCCATTGGCACGCATGCGCTGCTCGAAAAGGATGTCGAGTTCGCGAAGCTTGGGTTGGTGATCATCGACGAACAGCACCGGTTCGGAGTCATGCAGCGCTTCGAACTGGTGCAAAAGGGCATTACGCCGGACGTACTGGTGATGACCGCGACGCCGATTCCGCGAACTTTGGCAATGACGCTTTACGGCGATCTGGACGTGTCAGTGATCGATCAGCTTCCGCCGGGACGGCGCAAGATCGTGACGAAGCATCTGACGGCGGATCAAATCGAGCTGGCTTACAGCGCGATCCGGCGCCAGATCGACGCCGGCCGGCAGGCATACGTGGTTTACCCGGTCATTGAGGAATCGGAAAAGGAGTCTTCGCTGTCGCTGAAGGCGGCGCAGCAGATGTATGATCATCTCTCGCGCGAGGTTTTTCCCGATGTGCCGGTGGGGCTGCTGCACGGGCGGTTGGGCTCGGGCGAGAAAGAAGCGGCCATGGAGGCGTTCAAGAGCGGTCACACGAAAATCCTGGTGTCGACAACGGTGATCGAAGTTGGCGTGGATGTGCCGAACGCGACCATGATGGTGATCGAACAGGCGGAGCGGTTTGGTTTGTCACAGCTGCATCAGCTTCGGGGCGCGTGGGGCGGGGCGGGGAACAGAGCTACTGCCTGTTGGTGACGGAGAAGATGAACGACACGGCGAAGGAGCGCATCCGGACGCTGGTCGGTTCGCAGGACGGCTTCGCTATTGCGGAGATGGATCTGAAGCTGCGGGGTCCGGGGGAGTTTTTCGGAACGAAGCAGTCGGGCCTGCCGACGCTGCGGATCGCGAATATTCTGCGGGATCCGGATATTCTTTCGGCGGCGCGGCATGAAGCGAAAGTGTTTGTGGAGCGTCCGCCGTCACACGAGGCATTTACCGCGGCGATCGATTACATAAAGAATCATTGGCAGCGCCGGTACGGGCTGGTGCAGGTGGGCTGATGCGCGTTATTGGCGGCGAGTTCCGGTCGCGCAGGCTGCAATCGATGCCGGGGACGGAGGTGCGTCCGACGCCGGACAGATTGCGCGAGACGCTGTTTAATATCCTCAGTCCGGCGATCAAAGGCTCGGTATTTGTGGATGCCTATGCGGGGACCGGCGCGGTGGGGATTGAAGCGCTGAGCCGGGGCGCGCGGCGCGTCGTCTTCATCGAGCAAAACCGCGAGGCTGTGGACCTGATTCGCAGCAATCTGGAGGCGCTTAAGATCGAAGCGCGCGCGCGGGTAATTCACGGGTCGGCGGCGCTTTATCTGGGTAAGACGAATGCGGATATCGTATTCATGGATCCGCCTTATCCGAAGGAGCACGAGTATCGCGCGGCGTTCGAGGCGACGTCGGCGAATCCGCCCGAGATTGCGATTGTGCAGCATTCCGTGCGATTCGCTCTGCCGGAGGAGCAGGGCCCGTTTCGCCGCACGCGGATGGTCAAGCAGGGCGATAACGCGTTGAGCTTTTTCCGACGGTCACTGTGACGGCGTGGGACTGGTGGGCGCCGTCGTTGGTGTAGTTGGTTGCGATTGCTGCTGCGGCTGTTGCCCGGTCTGGCCGACCTGACCCGGCTGTTGGCCGATCGGCTGGCCGGGAGCTTGTCCTTGGGCCGGCAGGGCGCCGCCAGTGCGGGTTGGGTCCTTCGTTATGTCGTAAACGAATTCCCACAAGTTGTACTTCTTCTTGTCTTTGTAGACCTTGATGCCTTCCTGTTCGCGCTTGCTGGCGACGCCCGCGAGACCTCCGCCGACGACCTGACTCGTGGTCGCGGTTGTGGCTCCCGCAGCGCCGGTGGTTTGGTTCGCAGCAGGGATCGGATTGCCGTTCTGATCCAGCGCCGGCTGTGCGGTGGCGGCGTTTGCGCCGGTTAAGCCGGCCAGTCCGCCGGGCCGGGGCGTGGTCAGGAGCTGGTTGATCAGGCTTGTGCCAGCGGGCTGACTCGTGCCGTTGGGTCCCGTCAGCGGATTGATTGTGCCCGGCGGCATCGGCATGCCTGGAGGCAGTTGGACGCCCTGTGGTAGTCCGTTCACGCCAGGCTGGCCTTGCGGCGGGAAGCCCGATGTGGTGGTTCCGGTATTTGCGATGGGTTGGCCGTTCGTATCCAATTGAGGCAGGCCGGGCTGAATCAGGCCGGGGGCGACAGGAATCGGATTACCCGAGGGCTGGGCGGCGGGCGGGGATCCATCGGGCTGCAGCGGGAGCAATCCGGATTGGGGATTATTGGGATCAGTGGCCGCTCCGGGCGCTCCGGGCTGATCGCTGGGTCTCAACCGGGTGGCGAGGTTCACGGCGGACTGAGCCCCGTCGGTCTGGGGGCCACCGGTTTGCCCCAAGTCCATGATGAAGTTCTGCGCCGCGAAACCGGCGTCGGCATTGGTCTTCTTCTGGTTGTAAACCAGGGAATCGGTGAATACGCCGCCAGGGCCGACATGGATGAGGCGCCACTCGTCCTTCCCGGTCATCGGATCGACGTAATGGCCGCGCAGGAAACGGATATTCTGCGTGTTGTCGAGGGCGTCGATGTCGGCCGGATATTTATTGAATTTGCGCACGTAGAGCGCGATGGCGCGGGAATACTGCTCGCCGCGATCGATCAGCAGCTGCTCCTTGTCGCGCTGCGCTTCGAAGGCCACGCGCGGCATCGTCATCAGCAGCATCATCGCGAGGATCGCGGCCATCGCGTAGATGAACAGCAGCGCGTAGCCGGATTCGCGGTTGCGATGCGCCGGTTGGGTCATGCGCCGACCGGCTCCGGCTGAATTTTCAGCGTTTGTGTACTTTTGAACTGCGTGTCCTCGATGGTGATTGAATTCAGGCCGATGCTGATTACTTTGTAGCGGCCTTTCTTCACCGCCTCGTTTTCCGAGGCGATAATGACGTCGTCGCCGTCGAGCAGGAAGGCTTTTTTGCGGCCGTCTTCGCGCGAGATCTGATAGCCGTAGTATTTGAATGTGATCGGCGGCGCGGAGGGCGGAGGCGGCGGACCTGGCGGTTTTGGCGGCGCGGCCGGCCCCGGAATCCTGCCGCTGATGGTTATTTTCCCGACGTGATCGGGCAGCTTGATCGGCGGTCCGGACGGGGTGGGCGGCGGTGCGGCGCTGTATTGAAAGAGGTTTCGCATCGAGGCGTCCGGCTCCACGTTCTGCACCTTGGCGAGGAGGTCGAGGCGCAGCGTGGGATCGATGGTCGAGGGATCGACACGATCCTCGGGACGCACGGGACCGACGCGGAATTTGATTTCGGTGATCCCGGTGTTTCGATTATTCGAATTCCGGCGGCGCGTGTCCGGGGGACGATTGGCGGTGGCGTTATCAGGCGCCGCCGCGGCGAAATTGACCGGAGCGGGAACGGCCGCGCGCGGCGGCGGGGTGGGGCCGGAGCTTCCGGAATCGCCGGCAAATACGTTCAGGTAGAGCACGACCGCGGCCACTCCCAAGAGGCCGACGAGGATCGCAACCTTTTTCGGCTCGGCGCCGGTTTTCATAAGGCGCCGCCTGGTAAGTCTCGGACGAAGCTGTCCAGTTTGAACGTGACGGTGTAGATTTCGCCCTTCGCCGGCGCGGCTACCTGCAGACTTTCTATGATGATGAAGCGCGGAGAGCGGTCGAGCAGATTCACGAGCTTCACCAGCTGCGGATATCCGCCTTCGAAGTTGTAGGAGAAGGTCAGCATCTCGAGGTCGTTGGAGCCCTGGATCGGTTCGGTGTTGGCGAGTGTGGCTTCCTTCGGGGTCATGCCCGCGATCTTGGCGTCCTGTTGGACCTCGCTGATGATGGTTGAGTAGGTAAAGCGGCGGGTGGTGAAGTAGGTCGACAGGAATTTTTCGCTTTCGCTCTTGCCCTTGGTCATGTTGGCGGTGAGCGTGCGGCTGCGCTTCAGCTTTGCTTTTTCGGTTTGTAATTGTGTGCGCGTGTTGGCCAGTTGTTGTTTCAGGGCCTGCGGGGAGGAGCCGATCAGATGGAATGCGAACGCCGCGGCTGCGAGGTTGGCGATGAGCAGGATGCCGAGGCCGGCGCGGATGAGGGTCGCGGGTTCCTTCAGGGATGGGAGGGTGATGGTGGGGAGGGTGGGCATTCAGGATCGCTCCCTCGCGGTCGCGGCTCGGTAAGGCATGCTGGCTCGGTAAGCCACGTTAGAGCTTTTGGGCATAGTTCACCGAGATACGATAGCGGAAGAAGTTGTCCGTCTGCGACGGCGGCGTGATCACATTCACCTGCAGTTCGCCGAAGACGTCCGATTTTTCCAGGTTGAGGACAAGTTGACCGATCTGCTCCGGGGCGTCGGCGGCGACCTGCATGTCCAGAAAGACTTCGTCGCGCGAGTTGATCGCCGGCCGGATGGACAGGATGCGCACGTTAGGCGGCAGCACCTTTCCGAGATCCGAGAGAATACGCGTCCAACTGGTGGCCTTCAGCTTGATCATCTCGTTCAGAAGCACGATGCGATCGAGCGCGACTTCGTTGTCGGGGCGGTGCATCTGCTGGTCGAGTGTCATTTGCTCGCGGCGTGTATCGGACAGCTGACGGTTCACGCGGTCGAGCACCAGCTGCGTCGCCTCCGTCTGCCGGCGTTCGGTCATGGCTTGGGAAATCAGCAGCGCCAGCGTCGCCATCAGCACGGCCGCGGCGAGCGCCGAGCCGATCAGCATCGACCGGTTGTGGCGGAACGGTTCGCGCGCCAGATTGATCGGGATTCTCATGCCGCTTGCTTTATTTTCCCTCCTGGCGCGAGCGATTTCAGGTAGCCGGCGAGACCGGGGTGCGGGTCGTCGAGCGCTTCGACGGCGATATCGAGTTCGACCGAAAGGCGCGTCGCGGCGGCTTCGGAGT
>JASHSD010000172.1 GCA_030036985.1 Bryobacteraceae bacterium | reverse complement strand
ACGGCTGCGCACTCACGGTCTGGTTAAAAAGATCGGGCACACCTACAAGTACTACGTCACCGCTTTCGGCAAAGAGGTCGTCACCACTGCATTGAAACTGCGCGAACTCGTCATCATCCCGCAACTCGCACCCCGCCTCGCTCAGTAACTTCGATTTCCTGCCGGAAATCGTCAGAATCTGAATGTAGAGGTACTATATCAGTCGTTCTCGCAACGAGAGCGTCAAATCTCACAGCTCGATGCCCGCGCGGGCTCTCCGCCTTCAGCCGGCGGCATTCTGCAGCTGGATGTGTCGAAACCGGCAAGCATCGAGTGGTTGCTCGAGCTTTGGGAAAGGTGGGAGGCCGAACTGCTCGAGGCGCAGATTTCCTTTCCCATGCTTGCCTGGTTTCGCTCGCAGCACGCCAATCAGTCGTGACTGACGGCGCTGACGCTCATGGTCGACAGCGCGGCAGTAATCAGCCTTTGTACCGAACAGGATCTCAAACGCCAGGCGGAATACACGTTTGCCATGGGTCGCCACGCGCTGGCGGATACGTCGGCCATCTTCCGCATGAAGCCTTCGACCCCACGGGAAGACCGGCTGCCGCGTGATCAGTTCCTCGAATTGCGAAAGTGCATCGGCGGGACGGGCACACCGCTTGCCTCACATCGTCTCGATGAAGAAGAACTGCGCGAACTGCGGAAGATGTATGAGCCCCAGGCTGAGGCCCTCAGCGCCTATTTCCTGATGGCGCTTCCTTCCTGGCTCCCAACCGAAAGGAGCCGCGAAAACTGGAAAGTGCGGCGGCCCGGAAGAGACATCCCTTTCGCAGTTTCCGATCCGTTCAGCAAATCGGACTTGTGAACGAAAGACGCCGACATCACATCTGCTGCCGCTTTGGGCATGAAATCACCCGCGGAAACCGATCCCAAAGAACTGTATAAGAAACCTCCGCTCGACGAGCGGCATCGGCAAGGCTGTGGCGATCGCATTTGCGCGCGAGGCTGTTCTTGCGACAAATCGCTTGCTTGCGCGCGCGGCTCGGAACGGGATTCTGAGCCACGACCGCAAGGGAGTGGTTGAACGGGCTTAAGGCAAACCGAAAACGTAAAGCATGCCGCCCGCCGTTGAGTATTTCGGCAGGTCCGTCATCGCGTTTACGAAGCCAAGCGCCGCGGTGCCATCCTTCGTATTGAGGCCTCCGGCGACAACGGCGCCGGACCAGCCTCCGACGCCCGCCAGCACGGCGACGTACTGTTTTCCCGTCGGGCCCTTTGTATGTGACCGGCTGACCGACAATACCGGAGCCGGTCTTGAACTGCCAGAGCTTCGCCCCGGTACGCGCATCGAGGGCTTTGAACCAGCCGTCCATCGTGCCGTAAAATACGACGTCGCCCGCGGTGACGACGGCGCCGCTCCAAACGGGAAACATTTACGCTCCACACGGCCTTGCCTGCGACAGGATCCCAGGCGCTGAACTCCCCGCGATTGCCGCCCGGTCCAGCATACATGTGAACGTTGGCTCCGACGAAAGGAGTGCCCGCGATGTAGTTCGCCTAGACGCCTTCGAAATCCATGCAGAGGTTGTTGTGGGGAATATAGAGCAGGCCCGTCCGGGGCGAAAATGCGGAAGGCTGCCAGTCCTTACCGCCGGGCGATGCGGGACAGATGTCGCGGACCGTTTTCAAACCCGTACCCTTCGCCGCAACAGTCTTGATTCTGCCGGTCTTCAGATCGACACCCTCACTGGTGTTCTGATAAGCGAAGGGTTCGGCCGACAGCACCTCGCCGGTTGCGCGATCCATAACGTACATTCGTGCGTTGCGATCCGGGTGAGCCAGCACCTTTCTCAACTGCCCGTGAATCGTCAGATCCAGCAGAACGTTTTCATTCACACCGTCGTAATCGTGGTCATCATGGGGATTCATCTGGTACGCCCAGATGGCTTCACCCGTTTCGGGACGGCGCGCAAAGAGCGTGCTGATCCATTTGTTGTCTCCGGGCCGCTGATCGGCGTCCCAAGGCCCGGGGTTTGAGGTGCCGTAATAAATGAGGTCGAGGTCCGGATCGTAGGAAATCCAGCCCCATGCAGAGCCCCCGCCGATCTTCCATTGCTCACCCTGCCAGGTTTTCGTACCCAAATCAGGACCCTGATCGGCCTTGTAAAAAGGTTTGAAATTCGGGCCGATGAGAACGTCTTTGTCAGGCCCTGTCGAGTACGCTTTCCATAGCAGCTTTCCCGTCCCGGCATCGAGCGCGGCCAGCCAGCCCCGCACGCCGAACTCGCCGCCGCTGTTGCCGACAATCACCTTGCCCTTGACCACCAGCGGCGCCATCGTGAGCGATTCCCCGTGGTTGATATCGCCCAGGGTGGCCATCCATACCTCTTTGCCGGTTTGCGCATCCACCGCGACGGTGTGCATGTCGAGCGTGTTGTAGTAAATGCGCCCTTCGTAATAAGCCGCACCGCGGTTGACCACATCGCAGCAGGCAACTTCCTGCGAGCTTGCAGACGGATGCGGAGAATAGGTCCATTTCGTCATGCCCGGATTCGTCAGATCCAGAGCGTAGAGGATATTCGGCCACGGTGTCACTACGTACATCGTGTTGCCGACGACCAACGGAGCCGCTTCGTGCCCCCGGGTCAGTCCCGTCGAAAATGTCCAGGCAAGCCTGAGCTGATTGACATTACCGGCATTGATCTGCGTCAAAGTGCTGAACCGTGTGCTGGCGTAGTTCTTCGCCGGCATGATCCATTGGCCGTCGTCGACCTGGTTCTGAATCTGTCCGGCGAGCGCTAAAAGGGCAACGACGATCGGAACGGATGAGCGCCCATGGCTGTGGTTTTGGAAGTCTTCCATGATGGACCTGTATCCGCCCGGCAAAACAATGGCCATAGAAGAGGAACAGGTCGCCAGTTGCCCTCGTACACAAAGGCCCGTTTCGTGCGGGCGTTTCCCCGGATATGAGCGGAATCGTTCTTCGCCGGTTCGGCCGCCACGATGAGAAAATTTCGTAACAGTTCAGGTCCTGTAAAAGTCGCGTGGCGGAAATCTTTAATAATCTTAGGCTTGGACCTGGATATTGCTTG
>JASHSD010000171.1 GCA_030036985.1 Bryobacteraceae bacterium | reverse complement strand
GGCGCCGATCCCGCGACGATGTATTCGGCCATCCTGCCGTTGCCGCCCGACCTGGATGAGATGATGATCGCGGGGTTCCTGCGCGGCAAGCCGGTCGAGATGGCGAAGTGTCACACCGTCGATCTGGAAGTTCCGGCCAACGCCGAAATCGTATTGGAAGGTTACGTCGAACTGGGCGAGCTCCGCACAGAAGGCCCGTTCGGAGACCACACCGGCTATTACTCGCTCGGCGACCAATATCCGGTCTTCCACGTCACCTGCATCACGCAGAAAAAAGAGCCGGTCTACGCCACTACCATCGTCGGCCCGCCGCCGATGGAGGATTTCTACATGGGCAAAGCCATCGAGCGCATCTTTCTGCCGTTGATGCGCATGCAGATCCCGGAGGTGCGCGACATGTGCATGCCCGCCGAGGGCATCTTTCATAACCTGATGCTGGTCTCGATTCGCAAATCCTACCCGGGACATGCCCGCAAAGTGATGAGCGCCATCTGGGGTCTGGGTCAGGCCATGTTCACGAAATGCATCGTGGTGGTGGATGAGGATGTGGACGTGCAGAACGTCGGCGAAACGGCCTGGCGCGCGCTGAACAATATCGATCCCGAGCGCGACATCCAGTTCACTATGGGGCCTATCGATTCGCTCGACCACGCGAGCCGTCTGATCAACTACGGCAGCAAAATGGGCATCGACGCCACGAAGAAATGGCCGGGCGAGGGATTCACGCGTGAATGGCCGGAAGTCATCCGAATGTCGCCCGAAGTCAAACAGCGCGTTGACGCGCTTTGGAAGAAGGCGGGGATTTGACGCCCTTTTCCGGCCCAGCCGGCAAACTTGATATCATGCTTTCTGACTCCAAGGAATTCTCATAGATGCAGCTTCCCTCGAAACGATTGATGTTCGCCGGCGCCTGCGCGGTCGGCGCCGCCCTGGTCACGACCGCGACGACCTCGCCGTTCGCCGCCCTCGCGCAAACGTCCGCCGCGTTGAAACCGCAGATGTCCGAGCAGGCGTTCAAAAACATCCAGGTGCTGAAGGGCATTCCCGTCGACGAATTCATGGGCACGATGGGCCTTTTTTCCGCGGCTCTGAGCGTATGCTGCGGCGATTGCCACGTCGGCGCCGGCGGCGATAACCCCGATTGGGCCGCCGATACCCCGCGCAAGCAGATGGCGCGCAAGATGGTTCTCATGGTCCAGGCGATCAATAAGACGAACTTCGGCGGACGCCAGAACATCACCTGCTGGACCTGCCATCGCGGCGTTTCCAATCCCGCCGTGACGCCGTCAATCGATTCGATCTACTCCGAACCGAACGTCCCGCCGCCCGACATCCTGAGGACCGCCACCTCGGGCGTCCCGACCGCCAATCAGATTTTCGACAAATACATCGAGGCCATCGGCGGCGCCGCCAATCTCGCCAAAGTCACCAGCTGGAGCGCGAAGGGCGAGGCCGTCATGTTCGGCACCGACAATAAAGCCGATAAGGCCGAAGTCTATGCCAAAGCTCCCGACGAATACGCGACCATCATTCGCCAGAAAGACGGTGACATGGAGCGCGTCACCAATGGCCGGCAGGCCCTCGTCGTGCTGCCGCTGACTGTGGTGAAGCAGTACCCGCTCGACGACAGCGCCCTCGAAGGCGGCAAGCTGGACGGCAAGGTTGCATTCCCCATCAACATCAAATCGTTCTTCCCCACCTGGCACGTCAGCTTCCCCATCACGCTGGATCTTTCTCAGAAAGATTCGGACGGCAAGGTGATCAAGGAGGACAGGCGCGACGTTTACGTCGTGCAGGGGACGGGCAATCCGCAAGGCATGGTTGCCACTTTCTATTTCGACAAGAGCACCGGCCTGCTGCTGCGCATGATTCGCTACGCCAACTCGGCGGTCGGCCGCGTTCCCACGCAGATCGACTGGTCCGATTTCCGCCCGGTCGCAGGCGGCCTGACCATGCCCTTCAAATTCACGTACGGATGGGTCAGCGGCCGCGAAGACTACACGCTCACGGAAATCACGCCGAACGCGCCGGTCGACGCATCGCTGTTTGACAAGCCGATCTCACAAGTAAAATAACCGCCGATTTTTTCCAATCCGCGACCTTAACAATCCGCGACCCTCCGATCCGCGACCGCGAGGGAGCGATCAAAACGCCATCTTCGAGCGAATACGCTTGCGCCCGCTCTTCCCGCTCTGAAGCTTAAGCGCGGTAGCGTAAGCCTCGCGGGCCGCATCGGCGTGGCCGAGCGACTTCTCCACATCGCCGATCTGTTCCCAAACTGACGCGTCATCTGCCTCCAGCTTCGCAGCCGCGCGTAATTGCTCGAGCGCGCGATCCAACTCATTCGCCTTGACGTATAACCCCGCCAGAGCCACGCGCGCCGCCACATATTCCGGCTTGGCCCCGACCACATACCCATACTGCTCGATCGCGCCTGCAGTGTCGCCCGTTTGCGCCAGCAACGCGGCGAGACTCAGCCGCGACGGCAGATAATCGGCCTTCACTGCGATATTCTGCTTCCACGCGTCGATGGCTTCGTTCTGCCTGCCCTTGAGGCCGGCCAAAAGAATACCCAGGTTGTGGCGTGCCGCGAGCGCGGTAAGCGGCGTCGGGTTCTTCTGCAGCGCCTCGCGATAAAACCTCTCCGCCTCCGCCGATTTCCCTTCGGACGCCCGCAGCGAACCCATCGCATTCAGCGGTTCGGCCGAATCGGGCGCCAACGCCATCGCGCGCCGATATTCGACCTCCGCATCGCGCCGCCGGTTGATCCGCTGATAAACCAGCCCGAGGTTATACGGCAGATAACTGAACTGCGGCGAGACCCGCATGGCTTGCTGATAACTGCGGATCGCGTTTTGATAATCGCCCGCTTCCACATACGCGAGCGCCAGATTGTGCAGCGGATACGACCAGTTCGGCGCCCGCCGCACCGCATCGCGGAACGCCGGCATCGCTCTCGCGAAATCCGCCTGATCCAGATACACGATGCCCAGCGCGTTGTAGCCGTACGCTTCGCTCGGATCGATGCGAACGGATTGT
>JASHSD010000007.1 GCA_030036985.1 Bryobacteraceae bacterium | reverse complement strand
AACACTTCGTCCGGAGCTTTGCCGTATTCCACGCGGAAGTCCGACAGTGTATGGTGATTGACCCTTTCCAGCCCGCCGAGCCACTGCAGGCCGGGTTCCCATTGCATCAGCCGCTCGATCTCGCGCGCCGAACTGATGCCTTCGCTCTATGCATAAACCCGGATGCCGATCAGCAGCCGCGGATCCCATGCCGCCCGGCCTGCCTGTCCCCGTCTGGTTTTCAGCGGCTCTTCAAATGCGCTCAGATCCAGCCGGCCTGTCAGTTCCCCAATGGCCCGCACTTTGTGATCCGGCGTGATCCGGCCCGATCAGCTCATCAATCCGGATGTGCGCCGGCATGCTCTGTTCACGGTTCACCGTCCTGAGTTTGGCCGCCGCTCTGCTCGCCGCGGCCCGCGCTTCCACTTCCGCCTGCTCCGGCATCTCCAGCAGCACTACCTGATTGTCCAGCCCCATCTTCCGATTATCCATTCAAACATTTCCGAAACGAAATGTCTTTTTAGAGGAAACGCGAGTGGGGCTGATTTTTCACGGCTTCTGAGCAAGCGGTTGTTGAATTACAACAGGTCGATCCCGTCCTTCTCCCTGCGCCTCTGTAAAACCACGGCGCCCGCCAATCCGATCAGCGTGCAAAGGAAGCCGAAGTAAACGGAAAAGGGCCGGTATTTCATCGTGACCATATGCCTGCCCGAGGGGACAATCACGCCCCGAATTACCGTGTTGACTTTCCAGATGTCGACGGATTTCCCATCGATTTCGGCTTTCCAGCCGGGATACCAGTTGTCGCTGACCACCAGCAGCCCCCTGCAGGCCATTTCCACGTTGACCTGAAGCGCCTGGGTCTGATCGTTGACATAGGTGACCTTGTCCGCGCCGGGGCAGGTTTCGAGATCGGGCTTCGACCGCAGTGTCAGCGCCGTCGTGCGCAGGTCAAAGGTCCAGTTGTTCATCATGTCGGCGCCGTTCCACTCGTTCGGAGCGACCACGATTTGATGAACCGTCCAGGCCCGCGGGAAAGCGCCGGGATCGTACCAAATCCTGATTCCGGTCTTGCCGGTGAACACCTCCTGAAGACCTGGCCGCGGCTGTTTCCGGCTCAGCGTGTAGTTCAGACCGTACATCCGTCCGATCCGCTCATTCCACCATCCACCAAGGTTGTTCGTCGCTGTCAACATGCTGGCGCCGTACGCGTAGGCGCTGTCGATCCGATACCAGTCACCGAAATTGAAGGCTACGTCTTCGCCATTCTTGTCGATGCGTTTCGGGTTCGGCTGCAGGCGCAGCCAGTCGGCCAGATCCCGGGTATCGAGAAGAGCGTCGACCATCGCCATGCGTTTTGTGTCCGTGACACGCGCCCATCCCCAACCGACTACATTCCCCTGTTCGATCATCATGAGGAGGCAGACGGGAAGCAATGCCCATTCGCGGCGAATGAAATTGAGACGCCATGCCTGAAGCGCGGCCGCGAGGAGCAGAGCGATGAACCCGATCATAATCGGCCGGTCGTCTCCCAGCGGCCGAAACGAGCCGAGCGCGAAATAAAACGCCAGAATGGCCCCGCCCACCCACACGAGCGTGCGCACGATTTTGCTCTCCCCGACGCGATCCCGATCCGAAATCAACATCTCCGCTCCCAAAGCGGCGAGCGCAGCCACGGCGAAATCGAACAGGAAAAGCACAACAATCGGCTCCCGCGCTTTTTCCACCATGGGCACAAGCGCATAAAAGAGACCGTAGAGCACGTCGCCGCCTGCCATCGCATACAGGATCGTCGCCACGGCCAGAATTGCGAAGAGCCGCACTTCCTTGCGCCGAAACCCGGCCCAGACCGCGATCGCCGCGAGGGTCAGCGCGACGATTCCGACAAACGGCTCCGAATAGGATCCTCTGCCGCCCGGGATCAGAATGTGGATCAGATCGGGCGGCGTCATACCCAGATCCACGTGTTCCTGAAAGGGCACGTGGGATCTCCAGATCTTCGCTCCGGTTTCCGTCCACCGCGTGGAAAGCCTGCCGTATTCGAGGGCGGGCAGAATCTGCACCGCGGCCATCAGCCCCGTGGCTCCGAAGAAGACCAGCATGCGCAACGCGGCCTGCCGCCGGTGGCCGCGGGGTATCGCCGCCGCAATGCCGATGCCCGCGACCGCCAGGCTCAGCATGAGCGGAGGATCGTGGTGGCCGCAGAGCCAGGAGATTCCGAGCATGACGCCCGCCCATGCGGCGTTTTTCAGCGGCGCACGCCCGCGCAGCGATCGCAGAAGAAACAGGAAGACCAGCGGCGTCATGATCGCGGGCTGCAGATTATTCGGCCACTCCGTGCTCCCGTAGTAGCCCATGGTCGTGAAGAGGATTCCGCCCAGGACCGCCGGGCCGCCGGAGCAGCCGAGTTCACGAATGAAGCGCCATGCAAACAAGCCGGCCAGACAGTGGATCGCGACGAGCCACAAACAGATATAAAAGAACTGGACCTGCCCATTGTGCAGCGGCGCCGGCGCCAGCAGAAAAGTGAAAGGACTGGTGACGCCCGGCTGCACCATGCCGATCATGGGCTGCCCGAATAACTCGTACGGGTTCCACAGCATGATCGACCAATGGCGAATGGCGTAGATCACGGGCTGGAGACGCGGCACGACCATGTTCGCCGCATCGGGGCTGGAAAGAAACGTGTACTGCTTCGTGAGCGCGAGCTTCCAGAAAACCGTGATGACGCCGAGTACGACAGCGGCGGGCTCCCCGAACGCCCGAATCAGCTGCAACAGCCGGCCCCGCGCCGTGCGCGTTTGGTCTTCCGTCTGAACCAGACCCTCGGGATCGACAACCGGCATGTACTTAAAGTAACGGATAACGCTCGGCCGCGGAGTCCCTCGTGCAATAATTCGGAATCGCCATGGCGCTGAACGTTCAGACAGTCGAGTATTTTTACGCGCGAATCGCGCAGAAACCGGA
>JASHSD010000170.1 GCA_030036985.1 Bryobacteraceae bacterium | reverse complement strand
GATTTCTTGCCGAACTGCGCCAGGTCGTTGTGCCACCCCGAGCCTCGCGGATTGACCACCCCCACGTCGTCTCCCAGCCACGCCAGCGATGCCGCCGAGCGTCGGAGTTCGTTGAAGTCGCAGAGCTTCCAGCCGTCCTCGGTCTCGCGCACGAACTGCGCCGCCTCCATGCGTTCGAGGACCGCCGCGACCGCGATCATGGCCGGCTCTTCGGTGACGCGTCGAATCAGCAACGCCGCGATATTTCCGATGGTGCGCGGCAGCCCGGCCAGTTCCATCGCGCAGATCGCCCGCGCCACGCGGTTGGCCATGTCGGGGAAATCCGGGTGGTCGTCGAAGCGTTGGCGGATGTCGAGGACCGCCTTCTGCTTCTCCCACGGAAGATTTCCTTCCACCAGCCCGTAAATCCTGTCGACCGTCACCAGCGCGCCAACGAACATCTCGCCCACGGCGGCCTGGTCCGAGACGATCATTTCGAAAACCTGTTTTACCAGCGTGCGATTGCTGCTTTCGAGATATTTCGCCGCATCCGGCTGCCGCTGCAGGCCCGCGAGAATATCGATCGAGAGATCGATCAGGTGCGGCAGGTACGGGTAATAGCGGACAAACTGATCCTCGTCGAAGTTCGTTTCGAACCCTGAGCGCTCCAGCGCTGCATTCTCGTTCAGCACCGCCCCGCATTGCCGGAAAAGCTCTCTGAGAACCGGCTCCCGATCCTCCTTCTTGCGCAGCACCCGGCGGGTGACAATTTCGTGGAGTCCCGCTTCCGACAAATCGATGCGGGTTCGGAAAAGGCTCTCCCGCGCATTCGCTCCGCCGCCCGCTTCACGGGAAATAACGACGACCCACGCGGGAGCGGAAATCTTCCCCGCCTCGATCCGCTCGAGGCTCTGCTGGCCAACCTCTTCGACGAGATCGTACAGGTATTCGGCATCGACATCGTCCGCGTCGTCCAACAGGAGGACAAAGGTCTCGCAGAGATCGAAATAGTTTCTTTGCGGCGGCCTGCCGCGCTTCATATCGACCGCGAAGACCGCATACGGAGCGACGCCATTCAGGAACTCAACATCCGCGGCGATCCCCACATGCCGCTTGGCCAGAACGCAGCCGAGTATTTTCGCAAACGAAGTCTTACCCGAACCGAAGAAGCCTGAGATCCGGATTCCAACCTCAACACCGGGCGATTTGACCCCGGCCGCGATGGCGGCGAACACCCGTTCGTACTCGGCCTTGAGACGATCCGTCGTCACATACTCGCCAATCTCCGATTCATCGTCGATTTCAACGTTCTCGTCGACCCGTCCGGACAGATCGCAAGCCAGGAGATCCCTAACTCGATTCATAAACCCGTAACAATAATAGTGGACACGCGACTTTAGTCGCGTCTTGTGCTGGACACGCGACTTTAGTCGCGTCGCTCGCGCAGCAGCTCTGCCATACTGGCGGAATGCACCGGCGGCTTCCACACTGGCAACCCGACGGAGTGGGATACTTCGTGACCTGGCGATTGGCGGGTTCGTTACCAGCGTCTGCTGTGGCCGACCTTTGGACTACCCGCGGGGCAGCCTTCGTCGCAGGGGACAGACTTTTGGATGCGGCGCCTTCCGGACCACGATGGCTGGCTGAACCCGGGGTAGCCGGCGTCGTAGCAAAAGTTCTGCGGGAAGGCGCCGCGGAAGAAAGGTATGATCTCGGATCCTGGGTGCTCATGCCGAATCACGTCCATCTGCTCTTGAAACCCGGAGACACTCTTCCGCGGCAAATCGCGTGGCTCAAAGGCCGAACCGCCTTTGAGGCGAACAGGGTCATGAAGCGTTCCGGATCCTTTTGGGCGAAGGACTACTTTGACCATTGGATTCGGAACCGCGATGAGTGGGAAAAGGTCATCCGGTATGTGGAACGAAACCCGGTCAAAGCCGGGCTGTGCAAGTCTCCGGAAGATTGGAAATGGTCGAGTGCCGGCCGGGACACGCGACTTTAGTCGCGTCTATATGTGGTGTGGGTGGACACGCGACTTTAGTCGCGTCCCGGCCCGAAGCCCGTCGCCGCAGAGCACCAGGATGTCCTGGACGCCGCGCGCCTTCAGGTCGTTGAGAACCTTGAGCCGGAAGCGGGGCGCCTTCGGTTTCTTCGATCCACAGCCCGAGCACTTCCTGGCGGCCGGAAACGCCGACTCCCGGAACGGTGTAGACGCACTTTTTGACAACCCCTTTGTCGGTGCGCACCGCCACGCGCAGGCCGTCGACGGCGCTGGAGCGCTTCGCTCAGGCATGGGGCGACAGATACCCCGCATCCATCGACAGCTGGCGCAGGCACTGGGACGGGCTGACGGCCTTTTTCAAATATCCGGTCGAGTTCCGCCGCCTGATCTACACCACCAACGCCATCGAGAGTCTGCACTCGCAGATGCGCAAGAATATCGCCAGCCGCAAGATGTTCCCCAACGATGACGCCGTGCTCAAAATCCTGTTCCTGAATATACGCAATTTTTCCAATCGCTGGTCTCGCCGCCAGGGATGGGATATAGTCATGAATCAGCTTGTGGCCTTGTTCGGCGATCGTCTAAAACCGGAGGTTGTCGACGGGTTGTGACGTAAGTGCTCCGCCATTTACACAGTTCGCGTTACAGCCTCCCGTCGACAAAGACCACAGGATAAATCCGTTCCAGCGGCCGGTTCTGCCAATCCGTGATCTGCTGGTGCAGTTGCTCGGTGGCGCGGGTTACAGCGCCCGAGACCATCTCAGCGCCCGCTCTACCGCGCCTGCTTCTTCACCCGCACCCGCTGAATCACCGGCAACAAATCCTTCCTGACCTCTTCCCAAGCCGCGGACTTCAACTGTGCCTCAGCCACACTCCTGAACCTCC
>JASHSD010000169.1 GCA_030036985.1 Bryobacteraceae bacterium | reverse complement strand
GCACGTGTTCTCCGGGTTCGAACTGATGTCGAAGGTGGAAGTGCGCGATTTCATGGGCAATTGTAAAGCGCTTCCGATTTGGCGAGTCGCTCTTCTGGACGGCGATGACGGTGGAATCGCCCTTGCTGATTAGCAGCCCGGACACGTCTTCCCCGAGATCGAGTTGGACAATGCTTAAGCCGAGACGTTGTGCAACCAATTCGACATCGACGGGCGGCTTGCTGAAATCGAAAGCATCGGCGAGCGCTTCGCCCTGAGAACGTGCTGTTCGAAGGCTCATATCTTAGCTCTGCTGCCTGAGATGAGACCAAGCGCGACGGTTGAGAGCTTCTTAAGTTCGGGAGCGGCCAAATTCAGCTTCCGTCGCAACTCACGCTCAACGTCCTTTGAAGTTGGGGCCGGGCGGGCCGCCTCAGAAGTGGGTAGCAGAGTTTTCATATCGACTTCGAGGACTTTGGTCAACTGTATGAAGGTGTGAAGAAGAACGCGTTGCTTTCCGTTTTCGATGTTCGCGATTGATGCGCGCGTCGACTGGGGCGTCAAACTCCGCCCAAGCTGGGCTTGGGTCATTTTTCGTTCCTCGCGGACCGCCTGTATCTTGGAGCCGAGAACCTCATAGAAGGGTTCGATCTTGTTCGCCATTACCCCATTTGTATATCGCGCGGGCGACCCCGCTGTCAAGTAATACTGTCATAATTCGTGCGAAAGTCATTACTTTTGATTGGGACTGCCGGTAAACGACCAGTTTTTCGCGACTTTGCACGAGGACAGTAATACTGTCTTTACAAAAATAAAGACGTGTATACTTGACGTTGGCCGAGTCACTGTGATCTTCTGGGATAGAAAGGTCGTCGCCGCTGAGGGTCCGAGCAGAGTTCGTGTGGCGGCAATCCAAACGTCGCCGATCTTGTAAGGAGAGTTCACGATGGAAGAAACGGAATTACTGAAAGACGCCGAAGCGCATCTCGCACGCGCTGAGGCCGAATTGAAAGTTGCCGAGGCGGGCGAGCGCGCCGCAGTACGTCAGATCAATGAGGCGCTGGAGGAAATCCAGGAGGCCGAGAAGATCAAGGCCCACGAGATCTTCCTTGAGATCGCCACGCCGAAGGGTTTGTTCGAGGGTATTTTTCATGAGACCGCGAAGGTGTCTGCCGTCATCGAGATCGTCGTGGCGAAGAAGGACCTCAGCCGTAGGGACAGCTTCGAGCTTGTTCACGGTGATAAAGTGCTGCAGCCCACCGAACGGACGCTGGAGAGCTTTGGCCTGAAGTGCAAGGCGAAGCTTGAATTGGTTGCCACTGGCTCGGGGGTCTGACGTGCCGACCGTGGCCGAACTGACTGTGGCCGACGAACTGGCGGCGATCCGCGAGATCGCCGCCTCCCGTGGCTGGGCATTTCGAGAGATCGATTCTCTGCACTTTTGTCTGGGATTTCAGGCGAGCGACACGTCCCATTTTCACTTGCTGGTGGACTGCGCCGGCTATCCGGTTCAGCCTCCCGCCTGGGATTGGTGTGATGATGCGGGTGGTCTCACCAACCGACCGACTGATCGCCCAAGCGGCTCTGGTTTTCTTCACCCAAACGGAGTTATCTGCGCACCCTGGAATCGCCTTGCTTACAAACCGGTCGATCCGAGGGGTCCTCACCGCGACTGGACGATCGGCGACTGGCAGAAAAACTCTCACACCGGCGGCTGCACTTCGCTGTGCCACATGGCCCTTCGAATTTATGTCGAACTTAACGGTCCGCGATTTAGCCGCAAAAGATTGGCGTGATGGCGATGCTGAAGCAATTTCGCAAGCTCCTCAGAACGCGCACGAAGCCTGCCCCTGCCACTTATCGACCGGTTAATAGACCTGCGCCCCGCGCTCTCGTCATGACAGAGGCTTCCGTTGTCGCCATGCGCGTATGCATTTCCACCGAAATCACACTTGGGCACGAGGGAATCGCCTACCTTTTAGGTCAAACAAACGGCTCAACCACGATTGTGGTCAGCGCTATCCGGCCGGAATCGCGAACGGCCCGAGGAAGTTTCGAGGTCTCTTCTGTCGCAATGGCCCGCATCGTTCGAAAGGCCACCGATGCTGGCCTGCAGATTGTCGGTCAGATCCACACGCATCCCAAGCTGGCGTTTCATAGCGACGGCGATGTCGAGGGGGCGCGTATCGCCTATGACGGATATATTTCGATTGTCGTGCCAGAGTACGGGCGACTTCTACCCTCTCTCGCCGGAGCCGCCGTCTACTTTCACCGCGATGGCGTCTTCGCCGAACTGAGTGCCAGCGCAGTCCGCGTTATCTCGGGAGCCTTTGGCTAATGGACGAGATCGGCTGGTACCAGAAGAGGAATGACCGTAGTTTGCGGTATGCAGGCCGCGTCCTGCCCCAAGATCGCTCGATACTGCTGAGACTGTCGCCAGAATATGGCGCCCGGTTTGACGGCCAAGTCGCCATTCTTGTCGCCACAAACCTTCTCGCGCGAATGACTCCCTGCATCGCGTTTGATGTGCCGGAGGTTGACCTCGTTGCCCCTTTGCCATGGACGGGCACCACATTGCGGCAACGTCTGATCGAAGTCACTTCCGCTGCCGATCCATCGGCTGTGCCTGAGTTCCGCGCGGCGCGCGATCACGATTACATCCTCTACTTGGGGCAAGAGGCCAGCGTCGCGACCGTCCACGGGTCTGGATGGAACGCCTATGTTGGAACCGGCGCTTCGCCCTTGCCCGTCAGTGGCACCACAAACCCAATCGGTCCTTCGCTCGCCGCGACGACCGCGATCGCCCGTTTGTTTGCCCTGCAGATGGGGGCGATGGATGGTCCGCATCTTCTTAACGCCTTTGATTGGCAGAGCAAGCCTGTCCGCGATGAGAGGACTCCCCCTTTCGATCTCAGTCCACGCCTGGGGTCACTCTGGGTTGTGGGGCTCGGTTCTGTCGGCACGGCCGTTCTGTACTTCCTCACGCTGCTCACCCGCCGATTCGCGGCAACTTTGTTTGATATGGATTTTGTGAAAGTGGAGAACCTTGATCGCTCGCCGATCTTCACGGCCCTTGACGCCCACAGTCGGCTCAGTAAGGTCGACGCGACAGAGCTGTATTTACAGGCGGTCGGCGTCAAACGCGTCGCAAAAGAGGGAGAACCGCTCGATCAATCCCAGATTTGGTTCGCGCGCGAGGCGGGAACGCCCGACCTTCTCATCTCCGCCGCGAATGAACGCAACGTCCGGTACATCATCGAGAAATCTACGCCGCCACTCCAGATCTACGGCACGACCGGCGCGAACTGGGAGGCTTCTGTCATCCGGCACATCCCCCTCGTCGATGCCTGTTCATGTTGCCTTTTCCCGCCCGACACTCCGCAGGCAGCAACAGTCTGTGCGACTGAAACCTTCGCTCAACCGGCCATGGGCGAGAGCGTGGACGCCGCGCTGCCGTTCCTTTCCTTTGCTGCCGGACTTATGGCTGCCGCTGAAATTCTCAAGGCCGGATTGTCGGGCTACCCATTCACTTCGAACCGGACGACGCTCTACACGCATCCGACCGTCTCGCCGCGATTTATCTCTACACCAGTGGGACAGCGGGAGGCCTGTTTGTGTGGCTCCCGTAATGCTGCAATCAGTCGCCGCATGATCGAGGGCACAAAATATCAGTCCCTCTCGGCCAATGGCGTGACTTCGAAACTCCGGGCGACAGCGCAATAGACTATGAAGGTAGGGCGAAACGATCCTTGCCCGTGCGGTAGCGGGAAAAAATTCAAAAAGTGCCATTACCACATGCCGAGCATTGACCAGATGCGTCCAAGGCCCGTTGCGCCACCGCTGCCGTCGCACATCCGGGCTGATTTTGAACGACATCAGAGGGAAGAGAGGGCGCGCATCGACAAATTCGGGAATGTCAGACCGATCATCCAGATCCCCGAATATGCGGGAAGACGCTTCGTCGTTGTCCGCAATCGGCTCTACTACGAGGGCAACACGAAATGGAATTTCTTTACCGATTTTCTGTTTGAATATGGACTCAGTCGCTTTGGTCGGGATTGGTTCGAAGCACAGAAAGCGGCTGCGCCGGCTGACCAGCATCCGGCGTGGGTATGGCGGCAACAGGCGTATGCTTTTATGAAGCGACAAGCGCCGCGACCAGATGGCACATTCGCTATGACGCCCAACGGTGTTACGGCTGCGTGTAACAATTTCTACTACGATCTTTACACCGTTGACG
>JASHSD010000168.1 GCA_030036985.1 Bryobacteraceae bacterium | reverse complement strand
TTCGTTCCCTTAAGTCCCCACGAGAGAGTGCGTTTTCGCGAAAGGACGGCAGTGGAACGGGTGTTTTCCCGCCTGAAGGACGAGTTCGGGGGCCGTTTCGTGCGGGTGCGCGGCGCAGCCAAGGTCATGGCGCATCTGATGTTCGGCCTGCTCGCGCTCACGGCGGATCAGATTCTGCGAATGGGCGGTGTGCAATTTGTCAACACATCGCCGCCCTTCAGTTAGGCCCCGCCGCGACATAGCGAAATCTGAGCCTTTGACACGCCAAGGGGAAACGTGTGTCTTCCGACCGCCTCGCTGGCGCACAAAACCGCATCGGCATTAATTGGGTTGCGGATTTGGCCCGGGAAAACTCATCTCAACCCCTCTGTCACGCTCCGCCGCACGCGCCAACCCGGAATTTTGCAAGTCCCTCTGGTAATCCGACTGGCCTGGACCGGACCAATCCGCCCACCCGAAGAATCAAATCACGCGAGCGCCGGGATTCGTCCCGGCCCCTTGCCCTCACTTCCCTGTCTTATCCCCAACCAGGTGTGCGTCGCTTTTCTCATTCTCGCTGCAGATAAACTCGATCAGCTCCGTATCCGGCATATACCGTTGATGGACTGCCACCGTAAACGGCTTGCTATAAGCCTTCGGATCGTCGATCGTCACATCGATATCCAGCGTCCCGAAATTCGGCCGGCGAAACTTCTCGATCACCTTGCCCGCGCTCGTCAGCGGGCTGCCGTTGACATCCAGCCAGACGTCGTCGCGGAACCCATTCGTTTCGACCACAAGCGTATCGCCGTCCCAATGCCCGATCGAATACCCGTACCACCACGGATCCACATCGTCCGCCTTGGGCAGCGTGCGCCCATCCAGAAAAATCTGGCGCAGACCGGAATTGGCTTCATAGATGATAACCAGTTCGTTCGCCGTCTGAATCATCTTGCGCGGCTGCGGATGTTCGTGGAACTGCATGAACCCCATCGGCAGGCAGTGCGCGTCGGGATTGTCCTTGCTGTTATCGGCGATGCGGTTCTTCAACAGCTGCGCAGCCCAAGGCAGCAGCGGAAGGCCGCCCGGAATATTCGCGCCGACATTGAAAAACGTGGCCGCCGGAATCTCGCCGGGCTTGAGCGCCGGCGGTGGGGGCGGCGTCCGGGGTCCGGCGGGCGCCGAACCGGTCGCGGCGTTTACTCCCCGTCCTCGCCCGCCGCCCGCGCCGTTGCCGCGTCCGCGGCCTGGTCCGCGACCCGGCCCGCGGTTCTGCCACATGCCCGAGAAATCCGGCTTGCCGTCGGCCGTCCGGGGCGTCGGCGCATCCATTTTGACTTTACCGTCGGCGTCCCGCGGAACGCCGGGCGTCGGATACCCGGGCCATTGCGCCAAAAGGGCAAGAGGAAACAGAGCGAGGGCCGCAGCCCCTGACAACGGAAACAAATCTTTCACGACACACATCCTATCGCATCGGAAAGTTAATTTTCAGTGTTCATCAGGCATTTGTTCATCAAGCATTAGCACTGCTGTGCCAGCATGACGGAAACAGGAGGATCGGCATGAGGCTCCGTAATCCCATTTGTTACGTTTCCGTTATCGCCGCAATGTCCGCGGGCGCCGTCTCCGCTCAACGCTTCGGCAGACCACCGGCCCCTGGAAGCGTCAGCAGCGCGTCCGGGGCGCAGAACCTGCCGAATTCCAGCCAGGAGATCACGCCGCTGGCGCCTCGTGGCGCCCAATTTCAGGGTCTGAATCCGGGCTTCGCGGACTTTCCGAACTACACCGTCGGTCAGGCGGTCACCTCTGTTACCAGCCCCGACAATAAGACCCTGCTGATCCTGACCTCGGGCTACAATCTGTTGAACTACACCTCCGGGGCTAACGAGGGCAGCCAGATCGCGGCCGACTCCACCGAATTCGTCTTCGTATTCGATATCTCGAACGGCAAGCCCATCCAGTCCCAAGTCATTCAGGTGCCGAACACCTATCAGGGAATCGTCTTCGATCCCGGCGGCAACACCTTCTATGTCTCCGGGGGCGTCGATGACGACGTTCACATCTACGACAACGGAAGCAGCGGTTGGGCGGAACGCGCCGGAAGCCCGATCTCCCTCGGACACTTCAACGCGGCCTGTACGCCCCTGCTCGGATGCGGCGTCGGCCTGTCGGTCTCGCCCGAAGCCGCCGGTATCGCCATCACGGCCGACGCTTCGACTCTCGTCGTCGCCAACTACTACAACGACTCTATTTCCATCCTGAAAAACGGCACGACCGGGTGGGCGAAAACGGGTGAACTGGATCTGCGCCCCGGTAAGATCAACCCAGCGAATTCCGGAGTGCCCGGCGGCGAGTATCCCTTGTGGGTATCCATCGTGGGAAACACGACTGCTTACATTTCCAGCATTCGCGACCGCGAAATCGACGTTGTCAGTCTCACCGGCTCCAGTCCCACACTTACAACCAGGATCAAGGTGACCGGTCAGCCTGGTAAGATGGCGCTCAATCCGACGCAAACCCTGCTCTACGCGGCGGAAGACCAGAACGATTCAGTCGCGGAAATCAATACGGCAAGCAATACGTTGGTGACCGAAATTCCCGTAGGACCTCCCAGTCACTTACTGAAAGGCACGCCGAACCTGAACGGGAATAACACCAATAGCGTGACTGTATCGCCCGATGGTCAGACTCTTTACGTAACTAACGGCAATACCAACAACGTGGCCGTGGTTTCTCTCAGCAATGGCTACGGCATCCCGCTCGTCACTGGTCTCATCCCGACGGGCCGGTATCCGAATTCGGTCAGCCTGAGCGGCAACGGCAGCTATATGTACGTCGCCAACGGGAAATCCCCGACCGGGCCGAACACCGGTTACTGCCACGGCGGCGTGATTCCGAGCCTGCCTGCCGCCGCCTGCAACGGCTCCAACGAATACGACCTGCAGTTGCTGAAAGCCGGGTTTCAGAGCTTCCCTACGCCTTCGCCAAGCGAACTGGCCACGCTCACCGCTCAGGTGGTAAAGAACAACAATTACGGCCGCAGGCTGAGCGAAGCGGACAGCTTCAAGATGGCGGAACTCCGGAATAACATCAAGCACGTCATCTACATCATCAAAGAAAATCGCACTTACGATCAGATCCTGGGCGATCTGCCGGTCGGTAACGGCGATCCGAGTCTTACCGAGTTCGGTCAGGCCACCACGCCGAACCTCCACGCTCTCGCGCAGAATTTCGTTACCCTCGATAACTTCTACGACCGCAGCGAAGTCAGCATGGACGGCTGGCCCTGGTCCGTTTCGGCGCGTTCGCCCGACATCGTCGAAAAGATGGTCACGGTCGACTACGCGGCCAAGGGACAACGCGGCGCGCCGTCGGTGCTTTCCAACGATTCCGAAGGAACCAACCGCAACATCAACGTCTGCCTTCCGACTCTCACCGCTCGCCTCGAAGCGGATCCGCTCAGCCCCCAGGACCCCGACATCCTGCCGGGAACCGTCGATGCCTCTGCGCCCGACGGACCCAACGACCAGCCCAACACAGGCTATCTCTGGGACGACGCAGTGCGAACCGGACTCTCCATCCGCAACTACGGCTTCTTCATCGATCTCGCCCGCTATCAGGAACTGCCGTCTCCCTATAATGCGGTGCAGATCCCGCTGCTGAGGAACCCGTTTTCAACCGGCACGACCGTCGCCTATTCCACCAACGACACGCTCGCGCCTGTCACCGATCCCTATTTCCGCGGCTTCGACAATAATTTCCCCGACTACTATCGCTTCACCGAATGGCAGCGCGACTTCAACACCAACTACGCCAACGGCGGCCTGCCGCAATTGAGCTTTGTGCGCTTCATGCACGATCACACCGGGAACTTCAGCACCGCCATCGACGGCGTCAACACGCCGGAACTGGATGTGGCCGATAACGACTACGCGGTCGGCCTCGTTGTCCAAACCATTGCCAACAGCCAGTACAAAGACAACACCCTGATCTTCGTCATCGAAGACGACTCGCAGGATGGCGGCGATCACGTCGATTCCCACCGCAGCATCGCCTATATCGTCTGGCCTTACGTCAAGCAGAATGCCGTGGTTTCGACCCAGTACAACACCACCGATTTCGTGCGCACAATCGAAGCCGTCCTCGGCATGGCGCCGATGAATCTCAATGACGCGCTGGCGGTCCCGATGGCCGACGTGTTCGACTTGAATCAGAGCACCTGGAGCTATACGGCAACGCCTTCCGCGCTGCTCATGAATACCACGCTGCCGATCACCTTCACGACGTCCACGGTCAAACTCAATCTGCGTCCGACCCACGACGCGCAGTACTGGGCGAAAGCGACCGCCGGCATGGATTTCAGCGTCGAGGACCACATCGACTTCGACCGTTACAATCACATCCTCTGGACAGGCTTGATGGGCAACAAACCTTACCCGGAAGAAGCCACGGGCAAGGACCTGCGTCACAACCGGACAAAGCTGCTGGCTCGCTACCAGAAGAAGCAGAAAAAGCACCGAAGCGCGATAACCCGATGAACCCCTTATTGATCCTGGCGGCGGCGCTTGGTTTACTGACGCAGGCGCCGTTGCCGGATTTCTCGGGAAACTGGAAGCAGAGCAACGAGCAATGCTCGCCGAAGCGCTCCGGCGATGTTACGCTGACGATCGCACAAAGCGACAGGCAGTTGATCGTCGAAACGACTTCGAAGGGACTCATCGCGCGGCACGCTGTGCAGCGCTACACCACGGACGGAATCGAATCAAAATCGACTGGCGCCGATGGCGACGAATTTCATTCGACGGTAGTTTGGAAAGACGGCGCCTTAGTGTTCGACATCGTCGAGATCGAGGACGGCAAGCGGCTGAAATCCACCGAAAGCTGGAGCCTGATCGACGGAGGCAGGACACTGAAGCGCGTGCGCCACACGGAAAAGGCCGGGGACCAGATACTCATCTATCTCCGCATCGACACTCGATAAAATTCATGACGCACTCTCGCCGCAGCTTATTCTCGTTTTTTATCCTTCCCCTCGCTCCGATAGTCCTGCAGGCGCAAGCCGATCGCACAGTCATCACCGGAACGGTGACGGACCAGCAGGGTAATCGCATCCCGCAATCCGTGGTTCGAGCGACTGCGGCCGCGACCGGTTTCGAGCGTGAGACGCTGACAACATCGCAGGGCACGTACGAACTGTCGGGCCTCGCTCCCGGCGCTTACTCGATCCGGTTTTCCAAAGCCGGTTTCGCGGCGCTGACGGTCGACAGTGTCGAACAAATCGTCGGGCAAACCAGGACTCTCAACGCCCGTCTGGAATTGGCGAAGGGTGAGCAACAGACAACGGTAACGGCGTCGATCGAGGAACTGAACGCCGTGGACGCCACCGTCGGCACGGCGATCGAAACGATTCAGGTTGACGACCTGCCGATCAACGGCAGAAACTGGGCCACGCTGACGATGTTCGCGCCGGGCGCCATCGACAACGGAGCGGGCGATCAAAGAACCATCCGCTTTGCCGGCCATGGCCTGGACGATAA
>JASHSD010000167.1 GCA_030036985.1 Bryobacteraceae bacterium | reverse complement strand
CCAATCCTCACAAAGCACAATCGAGTTCGCCGGGTTGCGCGCATCGAACTTGACCATCACCGGACCGATCATCGTCATGCGGTCCTCAGGCAGCTTCTGCTGCAGGGCGGTGGCGTCCTGCGATGTGGTGTAAATCACACCCGCGATGCTGTATGTATAGATGATCGTCGCGCCCTCGACGTCCACGATCTCGCCGTCTCCCATCTTCCCGGTTTGATGGAGCGTCAGCCGCCGCAGCCGTTCAAGCTCCTCCGGTGAGGGCCGCTTTCTGAAGTGCAGCCAGACAATAATGCCGATCGCAGCCACGATAATGACGGCGCAGAGTGCCGCAACCCAGGTAGGGATTCGCACGTTTCGAATTATGGCATTTTCGGCGCCAACCACCCGCCGGCCCGACCGTCGAAAGGAGAATATGCGACTGCTGATTCTTGCCGCTTTTGCCTCCCGCCTTCTGGCGCAGCAACTACCCGCGTTTGAAGTCGCTTCGGTCAAGGCTCTGCCCGCGGGAAGCCTGATTACCGTTGTAGGAGGCAGGCCTTCCGGATCGAGGCTGACGCTCGAAGCCATGAGTCTGTCAGACCTTGTCTCATGGGCTTACAACATAAAGCCATGGCAGGTGGCCGGCGGACCGCCATGGGGCGGCGCAAAAGGCGATCCAACTATCCTGGACAGCGGCACGCGGCGCTTCGACATCGCCGCCAAAGCGGAAGGAGAAGCCGCTCGCTCACCCGAAGAATTCCGCGCTATGATGCAGTCCCTGCTGGCCGACCGCTTCCACCTGGTCCTCCATCGCCAAACGCGCGAAATACGCGTCTATGCGCTGGTAGTCGATAAGGGTGGGCTCAAGCTTCACGAAAGCGCGGCGGGCGGGAAAAGCGTCATGCGCATGAACGGCGGCGGCCACATAACCGGAACCGGCGCGACCATCACTCAGCTCGTCGACTGGTTCTCTAATTCGAACGGAGTGGATCGCCCGATCGTCGACCAGACCGGCCTCAAAGGCCGCTACGACTTCACTCTCGAATGGACCGCGCCGAAGGCCGGCGTGGCGCCGGATCTCTCCGCGCCCGACATCTTCACCGCCATGCCCGCGCAACTCGGACTCAGACTCCGGTCGCAGACAGCGCCAGTCGAAATTTTGGTAATCGACAGCGCCGCCATGCCCGGCGAAAACTAGCCAATAATGCCAAGGTCATTGTGGCGGCAAGCGCTCATGCTTGCCGCGCCGAGACTCATCTCGGCGCTTGCTGACGTAACCCGAAACTGCTCGCGTAGTGTCCAGGGAATAACTGGGGCAGTTCTATCTGGTTCAGACACGCGACTTGAATCGCGTCCTTAAATCTCGCACCCCATGAACGCGACTGAAGTCGCGTGTCCAGTGATTTCCTGGACACTACACTGGTTCACGCTGTTCCGAATTAAGGCCGGATCGCCGCCGTTGACCGGTAGTCGTTTGGCGAGGCGTCTGCCGCCAAAGCACAGGTCTTCGTCCTATGTCGTTGCCGCCCGTGTGCCCTTAAGGGCGTTTTCGAGCGCAACCCCATCTACGCTGCCTAGACCGGTACAGGCATTCCATCCACTGCCGGCCGTGTATCCGGTTACGCCGTTGAACGAATTGTTGGCCGGTCCCGGCGGTCCGGCGACAGGCCGAAAGGCGCTATTGCCCAAGCTGTAGAGCGTCGGATTGATGAACCCTACAGGCCTGCCAAGATCCGAATTGATCAGGGCGATCAAGCCGGCGTACAGAGGCGCGACAGCGCTCGTACCGCCGACAGGCTGCTCTTGTCCGCTGATGAACTGGTTGTATCCGCTATTTTCGCTGGCATTTCCCGAAATATCCGGAATGCCCCGGCCGGGTTGGCCCGTTCCATTCCGTTTAGGCAGGCCGGCGCCGGTCTGATAGGAGGGCACGGGAAATTTGGCGCTGATGCCTCCGCCTGTGGCGCCCGGACCGCCGGCGCCCACATCGTTCCAGACGTACTCGGAATAATTTGATCCGTTCACGTTGCCGACTGTTGTCCCGCCGCACGCGATTACCCATGGTTCGGTAGCCGGATAACTGGTCTGCGCCTGTGTCGTGCTGGAAATAAAGGCGCCGGAATCGCCGGAGGATACCAGCACCGTGATCGACAGGTTGGCCGCGTCCTGGAACAGTTGGTCTATCTGGTTGTAATCTTCATCCGAAAAGCTGTCTGCCGTCGGATCGTCCGGTCCCCATCCATAACTGATCGAGAGAATGGAGGGTTCGGGATTGCCGGGACTCGGGTGAATCATTTCCTGTAATGCATTAATGATGCTTTGAGTGTCTCCCCCGGTGAAATACACCGCGATTTTCGCACCCTGAGCGATGGCGCTTGCCACGGTGATGTCCAGCCCGGTTTCGCCGTCGGACACGCCTGAGTTCTTGACCCCGTTAATCGACACGTCGATCGGCACGGGGGTCTTCAGACCGCCCCCGAACGCCTGCATCGTATCGGAAAGGTCCTGCGTGGAATACCCGGCGGGCCCGTCCTGCGTCTGCATTTCGTAAATTCCGATCGTTTGACCGTCTCCGCCGGTGGGGCTCGCCGGAAAATTATAAAGCTGCGCCACTTGTTGGGGTGTCAGCGGCTTGGTATTGGGCGGATCTTTGGGGTTGCGG
>JASHSD010000166.1 GCA_030036985.1 Bryobacteraceae bacterium | reverse complement strand
CCAACCCGGACTCCAACATCAACTGGGCGCAGTTCGAGCCGATGAGCGCGATTCCCGGGTACTCGCCGAATAACCGCATCCCCTATACCGAGCAGTACATGCTGTCCGTCCAGCATCAGTTCGGAGGCGCCACGTTGCTGAACGTCAGTTACGTCGGTAATCAGGCGCATCATCTGCTGGTGCTCGAAGCCGCGAATCCGGGCAACGCCGCGTTGTGCCTGAGTCTCAGTCCGGCCTGCGGCCCGTTCGGCGAGAGCGGTACTTATGTCACCGCCACAGGGCAAACGATCAATGGCACGCGCGGTCCGCTGGGTCCGGCGTTCGGCGACGTGAGCTATCAGACTACCATCGGCAATTCCAATTTCAATGCGCTCGAAACCACGGTCCGCCACGTCAGCGGACGGCTCGAACTGATTGCCGGGTATACGTACAGTAAGTGCATCGACCAGGGCTCGAATCTGGGCGATCAGGTGAATCCGCTGAACCCTTCGCTCAGCCGCGAGCTTTGTTCGTTCGACATGCGCCAGAATTTCGTTGTGAGTTACGACTACAAGCTTCCCTTCGAGCGCCTCTTTCGCGCCGATAACCGCTGGACGCGCGATTGGACGATTTCCGGGATCAGCCGCTTCAGCACCGGATTTCCGGTGACGCTCTACAACTTCGCCGATACGTCTCTGCTGGGAACGCAGTCGAACGGGATTAACAATCTGCCCGTGGATGAGCCGAATTACACGGGCGCGCCGCTCGATCTCAATTTCAATCCGCGCAACGGCCTGCCTTTCTTCAATACCTCGGCGTTTTCGTTGCCGCCGCTGGGATCGATCGGCAATGCGAGCCGAAGGTCTTTCTCCGGTCCCGGGATCGAGAACTACGACATCACGCTGCAGAAAGGCGTGCGCTTCACCGAGACCAGGTCGCTGCAGTTGCGCCTCGAGGCGTTCAACGTGTTCAATCACGCGCAGTTCTACGGACCCACGTCGGTGGACGGAAACATCAACAGCTCGACCTTCGGCCAGGTGGTCAGCGCCGCCGCGCCGCGGCTGATTCAACTGGCGGCGAAATTTTTGTTTTGATTGAGTGACCGGCGTCAGCTGTTCCCGTAGAACGAAATTAAAGGGCTTCACGCCGGTGAAGCGCTTCACCGCGCGGCCGGAATGTTTCGGCGGAATCCGCGTCTTCCGCGGATGAAGAATGCCGCGGTCACTCCCGCGAGCGTACCCGCCGCAACCGCGATCCATCGCAGTTTCGATCCGGCCGGTTTGGTTTCGCGGCTGCTTGGCTCGGCGCCGCCATGCAGAGCCATGCGCAGCACCTCCGCCGTATGGCGCGCCTGCTTGTGCGTCAGTTGCGAGATCTGTTCGCGGCAACTGAAGCCGTCGGCCACGATCAGCGCGTCGTCATCGGCTTTGCGCACCTCGGGAATGAGCACACGATCCGCGCAGGCTACGGAGATGGGGTAGTGCTCCCGCTCGAATCCGAAACTCCCGGCCATGCCGCAGCAGCCGGAGTCCAGGACCCGAAAATCCAGACCCATGGAGTCGTACAGGCGCTCCTCGGATTTCATCGTCAGGACCGCTTTCTGGTGACAGTGGCCGTGCACAACAGCCTTGCGGGCGAGGCGGGGAATCGCGCCCGTCTTTTGCCGTTCCTCCAGAAATTCGGCGAGCGTGAAGCACTGTTCGCGCAGCCGGCGGGCGTTCCAGTCGTGCGGCAGCAGATTGGTCATCTCATCGCGAAAAACCGCCAGACAACTGGGTTCGAGGCCGATCAACGGCGTTCCCGCCTGGATTTGCGGCGAGAGTTCACGCAGGATTTGGCGCAGCAGGGACTTTGCCGTTTTCAGCATGCCGAAATCGTAGAGCGGCCGCCCGCAGCAGAGACTCCGTCCGGGAATGGTCACCCGAAATCCGGCGTGTTCCAACACTTCGACCGCCGACTTCGCCACGTCGGGATGGAAATTGTTGTTGAAAGTGTCCGGCCACAGGAGGACTTCCGGGGCGCCTCCGTTCACCGGCCGTCGACGCCGGAACCACGCAGTGAAGGTCTCCCCGGCGAAGCGCGGAATCATGCGCTGCGGCGCGATGCCTCCGAGACTTTTGGCAATCCGGCTCAACACAGGCGCGTGCGTCACCAGATTGACGGCCGAAGGCGCGTAGGAAGCGAGTCGCGCCCACCAGTAGATCAGGCCCATCGAATAGGCGTGCCGGGGACGGATTCTGCCCGCATAGTAATGCGAGTAGAATTCCGCTTTGTAAGTGGCCATGTCCACTTCGACCGGACAATCTCCCTTGCAGCCTTTGCAGGCGAGACAGAGATCCAGCGCATCGCGCACGGCATCATTGCGCCAGCCGTCCTGCAGCGGATCGCCGCGGAGCATTTCAAAGAGCAGACGCGCGCGGCCGCGAGTGGAATCTTTTTCTTCGCGGGTCACCATATAGCTGGGGCACATGGTGCCGCCTTCTTCGCGCCGGCACTTTCCGACTCCGACGCAGCGCAGAGCCGCACGCGCGAAAGAGCCTTCATCGTCGGGAAACGCGAAGTGCGTTTCGACTTTCGGCGGGTTATAGCTTGTGCCCAGACGAAGATTGTCGGTGATGCCGAACGGGTCGACCACCTTGCCCGGATTCATCTTTCCCAGCGGATCCCATATCGCTTTGAACTCGCGGAAGGCCTGCACCAGTTCTTCACCGAACATCTTCGGCAGAAACTGCGCGCGCGCCTGGCCATCGCCGTGTTCGCCCGAGAAGGAACCTCCATAGCCCACGACCAGGTCGGTGGCTTCATCCATGAATGACCGGTAGTTATCCAGTCCGGCTTTGGTGCGGAGGTCGAAATCCACACGGCAATGGATGCATCCCTGACCGATGTGTCCATAGACCGCCGGATTGTAGCCGTGCCGGTCGAAGAGCTTGCGCAGATCGCGGAGATAATCGCCGATGCGATCGGGAGAAACGGCGGAATCTTCCCATCCGGGCCAGGTCGCCGGTTCGCCCGGAATCCACGCGGTGCCGCCGAGGGCCGATTCCCTGACATCCCAGATGCGCTTTTCTTCGGCGGGATTGTCGTAGAGAATCATAGTCGGCGGATGCGGGCTCTTTCTCAGCTTGTCCATCAGAGCCCGCGCGCGATCGT
Source organism: Bryobacteraceae bacterium (assembly GCA_030036985.1). GTDB lineage: Bacteria > Acidobacteriota > Terriglobia > Bryobacterales > Bryobacteraceae > BOG-234. Next base: position 2,740 of record JASHSD010000166.1, on the reverse strand, counting down.
CGGCCTCCCGCCTGGTGTCGGCCCCGAACTGCACGAGCAGCCAGCCACCGCCCTCCGGCAGCTTCGCCGTGTCTTTCAGATGCTCGCCTTTTTTCTTGTAATAGCCGATCAGACGGTCGTCCAGACCTTCGCAGCCGATGGGATGCTCCGCCACGATTTCGGGGATGTGATCGCCCGCGGTGTAGATGTCGGGATATCCGAGCACCAGCAGGGTGCGCTCGGGCGGGCTGTGAACCAGATTGCCGACAATTTCGAGAAACGTGACACAAGTGCCTTCCGTGCCCACCAGCGCACGCGCCACATGGAAACCGTTTTCGGGAAGAAGCTGGTCCAGGTTATAGCCGGAGATGCGGCGCGGAATTTGGGGAAAGCGTTGGCGAATACACTCCGCATAACGGTCGCGCAACGATTTCAGGGCCGCATAGATCTCGCCGCGGCGGCCGCCCGCGCGGATGATTTCATCGAGGTCGCTTTCGCTGGTCCGTCCCACGCGCATGCGGCAGCCGTCATAGGTGAGGATTTCCAGCTCGTGGATGTTATCGGCCGTGCGCCCGGCCATCTGCGAATGAATCCCGCACGAATTGTTGCCCACCATGCCGCCCAACGTGCAGTGGGTGTGGGTCGCGGGGTCGGGACCGAAAGTCAGTTGGTATTTTTCCGCCGCGGCACGCAGGGAATCGAGCACGGCGCCGGGTTGAACGCGTCCCAGACGGCGGTCGGGATCGACCTCCAGGACTTCGTGCATGTATTTGGAGAAATCCATCACAACGGCAACGTTGCAGCACTGGCCGGCGAGGCTGGTGCCGCCCCCGCGCGAGAGCACCGGAACTCCATGACGGCGGCACGCGGCGACGATCGCCTCCACGTCGGCCTTGCTTCGGGGACAGGTCACGCCGATCGGCGTCTGGCGATAGTTCGAACCGTCGGTCGCGTACAAGGCGCGGGAACCGGCGTCGAACCGTACTTCGCCCTGGATGGACGACCGCAGCTCTGCCTCGAGAACCGCAACCGAACCCGTCTGAGGATAGATGATGTCCGGCGCGCGGCTGGGCGCCGGGGCCCGGCGGATTTCTTCGATTAACAAAACGGCCTCCTTTCAGTCGGCCGGCGTTTCGAAACTATTCGATTGCAGCAAACCACGAGCCGAAAGTCAGTGAAAAAAGTGCGACTACGGATGCATTCGGTGATGCCTGGCACTTTGCGGGAAAGTGTGGCGCAGACTCTCGTGTCTGCCGCGCCCCGACTCATCGGGGCTGCGCACGCTCCGCCCTTCAAACGCCGCGGGAGATCCCGGCCACAGCGTCGGCCAGTTCGCTCGCCTCGGCATCGTTCAGCTTTCTTCCGCCTTTGGTGACGTAGAAAACGTCGATCGCCTTCCTGGCTTCGGTGTCCACCAGAACCACCTCGATATTGCCGCCGCGCTTCGAGATCAGCGAAGCGACATCGTACAGCAGTCCCGGCCTGTCCTGCGTGGTCATCTGAATCAGCGTGGCCGAGGGCGACGCTTCATTGTCGAAGCTCGTGCGCGCGGATGCCAGCGCATGCGCGTCCGGTTTCACGCGCGGTCTGCGCGAGAGCAGTTGTGCGACGGGCGTTTCCCCCTTGATCGCTTTGACGACCGTGCGCGTCACCTGGCTCGCTTCCTCGGGGTTGAGATCGAGCGATTGCGACGGATCGGCGAAGGTGAAGCTGTCGATCGCCTTTCCGTGTGCGTTGGAAAACGCCTCGGCCTTGAGAATATTGAAGCCGAAGCCGGAGAGCGCCGCGGCAATCGAGGCGAAGAGAAAGGGCCGGTCGTCCGCCACCACCGAGAGCACCCATGCGGCCGAGTTGGTCAATGAAACCGCAACGCCGCGGTCTTTGCCGTCTTTTTGCTTTCCTTCGCACGCCAGACGGAAGTGGCTTTCGATCTCCGCCTGCTCGTGCGTGCGGAAATAACGCGGCGGCAGGCCTTCGAGGAAATTCCGCAGTTCGGGATTGGCCTGCGTATCCGGCAGGGACGTGCGCACCGTAAGCTCGCGCGTCAGTTCCTGGTAGGTCGCGGCGTACAAGTTCCACAGCAGCTGCCTGCGCCACGGCGTCATGGCGGCTGGATTCACTGCGCTGATATCGCCGTAGGTCAGCAGGGTCAGCAGCTTCAGCTTCTCGACTGTGCCGGTGCGGGCCGCCATATCGCGCGCGGTCACCGGGTCCGAAAGATCACGCCCGTTCATGGTGGCCGACATTTCGAGATGCCCGCCGATCAAAAACGACACCACGCCCCAGGCGCGATCCGAAATGCCCGCGCGCCGCAACGCCTGTTCGGCCACGCGACAGGAGGCCGCGACGTGGCCTTCCTCCGGCGTGCCTTTGCCGACGTCGTGAAACAGCAGCGCGGTAATCAGCAGATCCAGTTCGTCGGTCTCCGCGGCCAGATCGCCGAACAGATCGCCTTTCATTTTGAGCAGCCCGAACACCGCTTCGATCGCCACCATCGTGTGTTCGTCAACGGTGTAGCGGTGGTAAAAATCGCGGATCACCAGCGCTTCGATTTCGAGCAGTTCGGGAAAAACGGCTTCGATCGCATGCATCTCGTGCATCGCGCGCAGAGCCTTCGCGGAGTATGGCGAACGCAGGATTTCGCGGAACGGTTTCCAGATCGCCGCTTGCGACGCGACCCACTTCGCAAAGACCGGCATGGCGCGCTCCACGCGTTCCTCGGTGTCGGCGGCAGGCGGCAGGCCGTGCCGTCCGATGAATT
>JASHSD010000165.1 GCA_030036985.1 Bryobacteraceae bacterium | reverse complement strand
CGGGCGACAGCTGGATTCACACCACGCGCCGCTGGACCATCGTCACCTGGCTTTTCCAGGGCACGGGCATCCTGCTCGGCTCTGCGTGGGCGTACCATGTGCTCGGCTGGGGCAGTTACTGGATGTGGGACCCGGTCGAAAATGCGTCCCTGCTTCCGTGGCTCGCCGCCACGGCGTTCCTGCACTCGGTCATGATGCAGGAAAAGAAGGGCATGATGAAGGTCTGGAACATGGTGCTGATCGGCGCCACGTTCTTCCTCTGCATCTATGGGACGTTCCTGACGCGCTCCGGCATCATCAGCTCGGTGCACGCGTTCGCCGAATCGCCGATCGGCAAATACTTCGTCGGTTTCCTCGCGATCGGCATCGCCGCCACGGTCTGGCTGATTCTCGATCGCCTCGAATTCCTCAAGAGTGAGTCCGAACTCGAGAGCGTGGTTTCGCGGGAGTCGAGCTTCCTGTTCAACAATCTGATCCTTCTCGCGAGCTGCTTCGCGGTCCTGTGGGGAACCATGTTCCCGGTGATCTCGGAGAAATTCACCAGCGAAAAGATCAGCCTCGACGCAGTCTGGTTCAACCGTCTGATGGTGCCGATCGGCCTGTTCCTGCTCTTCCTCACCGGCGTCGGGCCGCTCTTCGCATGGCGCCGCACGTCGATGGAGAGCCTGCGCAAGAATTTTCAATGGCCCGGCATCGGCATGCTGGTGGTGATTGCGGGATTGCTGATCGGCGGCATGCGCTATCCGTATTCGATCATTTCGCTCGGCCTCTGTTTCTTCGTCACCGCGACGATCGTGATGGAGTTTTATCGCGGCTCGCGCGCCATCAACGAGAAGACGCACGTCGGCTTCATCCCGTCGATGATCGAGCTGACGCACCGCAATACCCGCCGCTACGGCGGATACATGGTGCATATGGCCATCGTGCTGATGTTCATCGGCTGGAGCGGACATCCGTTTAACCAGACCGCGGTCGGCCAGGTGAACAAGGGCGACACCATGCGCGTCGGCGCGTATACGCTCAAGGTTGTCGATCTCACCGACGGCGATACGCCGGATTACGCGTGGGACACCGCCGTCCTCGACGTTTCCAAAAACGGCAAATACGTCGGCAAACTCGACCCGACCCGCCGCTTCTACAAAGTCGCTCAGCAGGGCACGGCCGAAGTGGCGCTGCGCACGGGTCTGAACGAGGATCTCTACATCAATTACGCCGCGCGCGACGGCGACAAAGCCACGCTGCAGGCGTACGTGTTTCCGCTGGTGACATGGATCTGGGTAGGCGCGGTGGTTCTCATCTGCGGAACGCTGGTTTGCCTGATCCCGAGCAAGGTGGCGCGCTCGTATCCGCGCACCGAAGTAGTAGGTATCGCAAAGAAGAATGTTCACGTTCAGGCGTAGTATTTTGTTCGTGGTTCTCGCCGCGGCGGCGCTGGCCCAAACCGAATCTCAGATCGAAAGCGACCAGGTCAAGGCCGTCGGCAACCACATCAATTGCCAGTGCGGCTCCTGCACGGAAAACATCAACTGCATGATGTCGTCGGGGCAGTGCCATTTCTGCAAACCGGCGCGCACGAAGATTTTCGAAATGCAGCAGGCCGGGATGACGGACACCCAGATCATCCAGTCGTTCATCACGCAGTACGGCGAAAAGATTTTCCGGCACGATCCGAATTCCTATTTCTGGATCATCCCCTATGTGGCGCTGGGCTTCGGCGGTATTGCACTCTTTGCCATCCTGCGCCGGATACGCGGGCATCATCCGCTCAAACCCGCGGTCGCCGGAGGTCCGCCCCTGGATGACGACCCTCTGCTCGCCCGCTATCGCGACGCGATCGAAAAAGACACTTCGAAACTGGACTGAAGCGCAAGTGGATTCGACACTCATTTTTGGAGCGGTGCTGGGCGCCTGCATGATTGGGTTCCTGCTGTTCATCCGCGTCAAGGACATCCCGAAGCCGGCGCCGGAATCGCCTTTCAAGCATCTGGAGGAGCGCAAAGCCGCGATCTACGAAAATCTGCGCGACCTGCAGTTCGAATACCGGCTCGATAAACTTTCCGACGCGGACTACCAGGCCACCAAGCTTGAGTTGCAGAAGGATCTGGCCCAAGTGATGGCCGAGACGGATCGCATCAAGAGCGAGCTGAACGGACCCAAGCCGGTGGTGGTTGCGCCTCCTCCGGCGCCACGGAAGAATACCTGTCCCGCCTGTGGCGCGAGCTTCGACAAACCGCTGAAGTTCTGCGGCGAATGTGGCAAACCGATGGGAGGCGCGGCATGAAACTGCTCCTTTTACTTCTATCCGCCTCTCTCGCGTCGGCGGCTGTCGATGGGACCATCGTCAACGGCACCACAGGCAAGCCGCAGGAGGGCGCCACCGTCACGCTTTTCCAGACCACCAACCAGGGTCCGCAGGACCTCGGCAGCGTCAAGAGCGATGCTCAAGGCAAGTTTGCCTTCACGCAGGATGTCCAGCCCGGAGTCGGCGGCGGGCCTCTGCTGATTCAGGCCGTGCATGCCGGAGTGCAATACAACCTGACCATTGCGCCGGGATCGCCCATGCAGGGGGTCACCATCCCCGTTTACGAAGCCACGAAGACCCCCGGCGAGGCGAAGATCACGCAGCATTTCTTCATCCTTGAACCTTCGCCGCAAGGCACGATGCAGGTCACCGAGAGCTACGGCTTCGTAAATTCCGGCAAGACCACGTGGAACAACCCGGATCAGGGTACGCTGCAGTTCGCGCTCCCCGCAGCCGCGCAGGGAAAAGTGGAAATCAATGTGACCGCGCCCAACGGTCTGCCCATCCGCCGCGCGGCCGACCCGCTGGGCAAGAAACCGAACGAGTACAAGCTCGACTTCCCGATCAAGCCGGGCGAGACGCGCGTGGATCTCGCGTGGTCGATGCCGTTCAACAGCCCGGGCGTTTTCGAAGATCGTATTCTGTCCAAATCGGACGTGCTCCGCGCCGCGGTGCCTGCGGGAGTCCAAATCAAAGGCCCTGACGTGACGGAAATCGGCACGGATCCTTCCAGCAAGGCGGTCGTGTACACGATCAAGGGACCCGACGTGCAGCTTCGCATCGAAGGCACGGGTCTGTTCAATGTGCCCGACGATGCCAATGGAAGCGCCGGCGGCGCTGACGACAGCGGCGGCGGCGGACAGAGCATCTCCGAGAATTTCCCCAAGCTCTATGGGCTTCTGGCCGCGAACGCGAGCTTCTTCGATTCGCTCTTTGCCGTGAAGTGGGTGCTTCTGACCGTACTCGGCATGCTGGCCCTTGGTTTCACGCTGCTCTATCGCAAGGGCGATCCGATCGGAACCGGCGCGGGCGGCGCCACCCAATCCGAAGCCGCTCCGGAGACCGTAACGAAAGCCTCGAAGCATGCACGCGGTCGCGGCTGATCGCGTCTGGAAGTACTTCGGCGATTTCCCCGCGCTTCGCGGCGCCAGCCTGGAAGTTCCCAAAGGCGCCTGCCTCGCGCTGCTCGGACGCAACGGGGCGGGGAAGACCACGCTGCTGCGAATCCTCGCTCGTCTTTCCAAGCCGACGAAGGGCGAAGTCAAAATCGACGGCCGTATCGGCTATCTCGGGCACGGCATCGGCGTCTACGATGATCTCTCCGCCTTCGAGAATCTGACGCTCTTCGGCCAACTCGCGGATGTCGCGAACCCTAAGCAGGCTGCCGACGAAGCGCTCGAACATGTCGGTCTGATGCGCGTCAAGGACGGACTTGCACGGGAGTTTTCGCGCGGCATGCGCCAGCGTCTCGCCATCGCCCGCGCCTTTCTGCACAGCCCGGATTTGCTTTTATTGGACGAACCATTCACGTCGCTCGACGACCGCGCCATCGCCGTGCTGCAGCAGCTTCTCGCGGCCGCCCGCGCCCGCGGATCGACCATCGTGATGTCGACCCACCAGATTCGCGAAGCCATGGAACTGGCCAGCGATGTGGCTCTGCTGGAGCGCGGAAAAATCGTTTACTCCGGCCCGCGTACCAGCGAAATGCTGCTCGACCCCGGCTGGCTCTACCGCAACTACGGAGAAATCCGCGAATGAGGTGCATGGCCATGCCTGCGCTGTCCGGAATCTCGCCCGGCTGTGGGATCAGGGCTTCGGCCCTGCCGCCGGGCTTTCGCCCGGCGCTTCGACTCGAACTCGACGGCGTTCGCGGACGCCGGGCGAAAGCCCGGCGGCAGGCTGAAAGCCTGACCCCACAAACGAGGCTCGTGGCACAGACTTCAGCCTGTGAGGCAGCAAAGAGGGCCCCGTGCGCCGGGGACTGATGGCCGCCATCGCCATTGCGCGCAAAGACCTGCGCACCGAGTGGCGCACACGCGAATCCCTGAACGCAAGCGTCTCCTTCGCGCTGGTGATTCTGGTGCTGTTCAGTTTCGCCTTCGATCTGGACCGCGAGGAGCGCCTCGCCATCTCGGGCGGCCTGCTCTGGCTGGTCTACGCGTTCGCGGGAGCGCTGATCGTCAACCGCAGCTTCGCCCGCGAGGCGCCGAACGACTGTCTCGAAGTGCTCGTCGCCTCGGTTCCGGGCTGGGCCATTTTCCTCGGCAAGGCAGTCGCCGGATTCGTCCTGCTGCTCATCGTCGAACTGATATCGCTACCGATTTTCGGGCTTTTCTACAACATCCGCTGGGCGGGGTCGATTCTCTCTCTGTTCCTTGTCATGGCTCTGTCGACATGGGGAATCACCGTGGTGGGCGCCGCTCTCAGCGCGGTGACGGT
>JASHSD010000164.1 GCA_030036985.1 Bryobacteraceae bacterium | reverse complement strand
GTGTCGGCGGTGGAGGGTGCGCTCGTCGTCTGCCTGCTCCCCAGCCGCACCGATACGCGCTGGTGGCAGGGTTACGCCAAACGCGGCCATGTCTGGTTCTTGCGCGGTCGGTTGAAGTTCGGCCATGCGATGAATGCTGCGCCGTTTCCGAGCGCCATCGTCATCTTCGGGAGGTATCTCAGCCTATGACGTTCGTTCTCGTTCTCATCGTCGCGGTGATGGTGTGGCATTACTTCGACCGCAAGCGCGGGGCGGAGCCGAAGGAGGCGACGCTCGGGCAAATGATCGGCGGCAAGGGCCCGTGGAACCTGGATTTTCCGCTGTTCCAGTGGTCGCCCTTCGATGTCTTCACCCTCAAAAACGCCGTGGAAGCGGTCTGCATCATGGGCGAACTCGGAGCCGCGAAGTCCACCGGCTCGGCGGCTTGGATATTGCTCAAATACCTCGCCATAGGCATGGGAGGGCTGGCGTGTTGCGTGAAACCAGGAGAGCGCGAGCTTATCGAGGCTTACGCCAAACAGACGGGCCGGGAGAAGAGCCTGATTATCGTCTCGCCCGGCAATCAGTGGAAGTGCAATCTCATCCGCTACGTACTGATGCGTCCCGGCATCACCGGCAGCCGGGTGGAGGCCGTTGTGTCGCTGCTCATGACCATTGTGGAGGCGGCGGAGCGCAGTGATAGAGGCAGCATGCAGGAACAGGCCTTCTGGCGGCGCTCGTTGCGACAGATTCTCCGCGACGGCGTTCAACTCTGCATCGCCGCGCGGGGCGATGTCACCATGCGCCTGCTCAACGATGTCATCGGCTCGGCCCCGAGAAGTCCGGCGGAAGTGCATGACAAAGCCTGGCAGGACGGCTCCGTCTGCTACAGGCTCATCTGCGAGGCGGAGGCCAGGGAAGGCGAGCGCACCGAGCGCGAGCAGAGCGATTACGAGCTGGCGGCGCGGTACTTTCTGCGTGATTTCCCGGAACTGCCGAACGATACGCGCGGCTCGATCCTGGCCACTTACGGCGTCATGGCGGACGTGCTGCTGCGCGGCCAGATGGCGGACCTGTTCGACGGCGGAACGAACTTCGTGCCCGAAGTGACATTCGATGGCGGCATCGTGGTGCTCGATCTTTCCACCAAAATCTACGGCCAGGCAGGCGTGTATGTCCAGTCCGCCTTTACCTATGTGTGGCAGACGGCCTGTGAACAGCGCGACGTGAAGCTTAAGCCCCGCCCGATCTTCTGGTTTTGCGACGAAGCCCAGGAGCTGGTTGGAAACTACACGTCTGAATTTTTAGCGACGGCCCGCAGCGCCCGTGTAGCGTCGGTGCTCATCTCGCAGAACAAACCCAATTACCTTGCCGCCCTTGGCGGCGAATCCGGAAGGCCGCGCGTCGATGCGCTGCTGGCGTCCATGGCGACCAAAATCCTGCACGCGAATGGCTGCGCCGAGACCAACCGCTGGGCCAGCGATGTCATCTCGGAAGAGATTCAGACCCGGCGTAATTTCCACGGCTCGATGGAGGAAGGGCACGCCAGGGGCGGGGGATTCGGAAGCGCCGGGGCGAAAGGTGCTGCCGTCCGAGTTCACGAGCTTGAGGAAAGGCGGTCCGCCAAATTTCTTGACGGACTGTATCGTCTATCAGACCGGCGCAAGCTTCGCCGCCAATAACGGCGAACCCTGGCTGCGCACCAGTTTCAAACAGCAAATACCGGGCGTCACGACGCCGAAGTAATCAGCGATTTTCATCGGCGGTAGCGGCGAACCTGCCGGAGTTGACGGCGGGAACGCCCGAAGTGTGTCCGCTTCGATTTCACGCTCTTAAGGAGGGCGTAATTCATGACGTTAGTGAAAGCATCAGCCAAAGTAATCCGCACGTTCTGCGTGCTGCTTCCAGCCATTCTCATGGCGCAGAGCAGCGCGGCACCGTGCGCCGACAAGAGCGGCTTCGCCAGGCAGGCCTGCGAGGTCGAATCGGGCCATGTAGCGGTCGGGCCGGGGACGCTCGGCGGCTTCAAGGCGGAGCCGCTCAGCACCAATTTCTCAGACACGATCCATCCCGATACGCTGCCGCCGTCCATCGACCCGAAGGCGTTTCAGCCGCTGTCCAAATTACCGCGCAGGGATGACGGCGCGTTCTTGCTGAAGGTGGGGATATTCGAGGCCTATGTGCAAAGCTATTCCCTCGATCCGGGCGAACGCAACTGGCAGCGGAGCGCGGCCTTCTATCCGGCTCCCATCAAGGGACGCCGGGCGCGAGTCATCGCCGACGTGCTCAAGCAAATCGAGCTGCATCCCGACGTGCCCCAGGACGCTGTGCAGCAATTGCTCTGGGCCATCGTGCAGGGAACCGATCTGGAGAAAATGCCCGCGCCCATGCAACAGACGGCGTCGCGGATTCTGCCGAAGGAAAGCCTCGCCTTGCTGCAAGGCGCAACCGCCGCGAACGCAATCACCAATCGGCTGCTCGGCATCGTCAACAACCGGCTTTCCAAAGACAAGCAACTCCAGAAAGACGTGAGCGATGCAACGGGCAAAGCCCGGCAAATGAACCAGGACTATGGCGTCACCGATACGGTGAACGCGGTGAAGGAAGCGAGCGCCTCGCAAACGGTCGCCACCGCCGGTGACATCGTTCCTCGCGGCACCTGGGCGCAGATGCCGGGCGGCTTCTATGTGCGGTATCTGCCGGAGGGCTATGCGCGGGTGCATGTGCAGGTGATCGTCCCGCAAGCATCTATCGACGGCGCGGACCCGAAGGCACCGCTCGCCCTCGATCCGACGCAGGTGCTGGCGGTCTATTGCCAGACGCCGCCGCAACGCCTCGGCATCTCCCTCCGCGCGGTGCGCTGACGGCGCGTTCGCTCATTCTCCGGGGCGCGCCCCGCCCGTGTTTCTCGCAGCACGGGCCGCGCGCCCCAAGCCTTGAATTCCATTTCCAATTTGCGCCTTAAGGAGGGCGCAAGGCATGAAGCTGTATAACGAAGCGCGTGAACTGCTTAAAGGCACCGAGCAGTGGCGCATGTTCGAGACGTTTCTGTCGCTCCTGAGCCTGATCTCCGGCTGTTTCGCGGTGAGCGTCGTCGTGTTCATCAGGAAGGATTTCGGCGAGCGGTATTTGAGCTGGCTCAATCTCTTCTTCGGCTACACGGTCGTCGCCAATTTCCTGTTCCTCGGCACGCTGCTGATGAGCCTGTCGGGCATGTTTTCGCGGCGGGTGTCGATAGGCTCGCCGCGCCTGATGTTCGTCTTCTGGTTCGCCTTCATCGTGATGAGCATTTACCGGCGCGTCGAGATTTCGCGCAAGAACAATGCG
>JASHSD010000163.1 GCA_030036985.1 Bryobacteraceae bacterium | reverse complement strand
GGCTGCGCACCGGTACGCGCCGCGCCGGAGCCACGTTTTCCGCCGTCACGGGAGCGTTGTTCTACGCCCTGTGGACGGCGCTTGCATTCGGCGCGGTGATTTTTTTCGCCGACCCGGAAAATGCGCCGAATTTCCCGCTGGTGCTTTCGAGCGGGCTTCTCTTCGTGACCGGATATTGGCAGATCGTGCCGGTTCTCTCGGCGGGATTCGGAGCGTCGCTCGATCTGCGCAAGCTGCTGGTCTATCCGATACCGCATCGAAAGCTGTTCACGGTGGAGGTTCTGCTGCGCCTCACCAACTGCGCCGAGATGCTGGTGGCGATCGCGGGCGCGGCCATCGGCCTGTTGCGCAATCCGCTGTACGGATGGAAGGCGGCCCCGTGGATCGTCGCCGGGTCGCTTATTTTTGTGGCGACGAATATTCTGTTTTCGGCGGGCGCGCGGTATCTGATCGAGAGACTGTTCCGGCGCACGCGGATGAAAGAAGCGCTGCTGCTTCTCGTGGTTTTGGCCGGATTGACGCCGCAGGTGCTGCTGTTTCTGCGGGTCGGCAAAGCGGCTTTGCTCCGCTTCGTGCCGGACGGTTTCTTTTGGCCCTGGGCCGCGGCGGCGCAATTGATGCTGGGAGCGAGAGTGGTTTTGAGCGGGCCGGTCGCGCTCTTTTATCTCATGGCGGCTTACGCGTTCGGCCGGTGGCAATTCGAGCGCAGCATCCGCTACGATGGCGCGAGCTTTGCCAAACCCGAGCGCGACGGGCAAAGCCGCGGGATCGCCGAAGCTCTGTTCCGGCTGCCCTCGATGTTTCTGCCGGACCCGCTCGCCGCGCTCATCGAAAAAGAACTGCGCACCTTCGCCCGCATACCGCGATTCCGCATGGCCTACCCAATGTCGTGCATTGTCGGCATCGTGGTTTTTCTGCCGACCTTGCGCCTCCGGTCGCACGATTCGTTCTTTTTTCAGAACGCTCTGCCGTTGATGGCGCTCTACGGTCTGCTCATGCTCGGCCCGATCACCTACTGGAACGCCTTCGGTTTCGATCGCTCGGCGGTTCAGGGTTATTTCTGCTGGCCCGTGCGCTTCCGCGACGCGCTGATCGCCAAGAACACGGCAGTGGCGCTGCTGGTGATTCCGCAGATCTTCGTCATCGCGCTGGCGAGCCGCGTGGTGAGGGCGCCGTTATCGGTCGGAAAGCTGGCAGAGACGTTCGCTGTGATCTGGATCGCGTCGCTTTATTGGTTCGCTCTGGGTAACATCTGCTCAGTGCGGATGCCGCGCGCCATGGATCCGGACCGCATGAGTCAGATAGCGAACAAGCTGCAGGCGCTCAGCATTTTTTCGGCGCCTCTGCTCCTGTTGCCGATCGCGCTGGCCTATTGGGCGCGGTTCGTGTTCCAAAGCGATGCCGTGTTTATCGCAATCATGGTGTTGGCCGCAATCATCGGCGGCATCGTCTATAAGATCGGACTCGATTCGGCCGTGGCCGCCGCGGATCGTGGCCGGGAATCGATTCTGCTCCAGTTGGCGCAGTCCGACGGGCCGCTTTCGACTGCGTGAGCGCGCTATTTGTGGGTAAGGCCCTCGGGCCTGCGGCCGAGCTTCTGCCCGGCCCGAGAACGATCGTAACCCTCGGATTTGTGTGACTCCAGCCGCCCGGAAGGGCCTGCAGCGTTGAAAACCCGTCGAGTTCGGGTCGAAAACGCCGGGCGAAAGCCCGGCCGCAGGGCCGAAGCCCTGACTCCACATCCACGCTGGATTTCATGAGACTTCGTGGGCCACAGGACCATGCTCGACAGCGCCGAAGCGCTGACCCCACCTGGTGATAGGCTGACGGCTATGCGGCATCTTCTTGTTCTGCTCATCGCGTCGGCTCTGGGCACTGCGGCTTTCGCGCAGCAGGCTTCCAACACTCTGGTGATGGAGGCGAAGTTTCAGTGGTCGGTGGTTCGCGACAATCTGCTGAAGATGGCGGAGAAGATGCCGGATGAAAATTACAGCTTCAGGCCCACGGCCGAGATCCAGACGTTCAGTCAGCGCATGGCGCATATCGCCGGAGCCAATTTGTTCATCTGCCAGGGAGTCGCGGGGCAGCAGCGGGCTGCGCGGCCTCAGGCTGTTTCGAAGACGGAGCTGATCGCTTTGCTGAAGCAGTCGTCCGCGGCCTGCGACGCCGTGTTCGATTCGCTCACCGATGCGGAGGCAATGCGGGAAATCAGTTCCCGGCTCGGCGGCCCGTTTCCGCCCGAACCCACACGAACGAAGCTGGCGACGCTTTACAACATGATCCGGCACTCGAATGAGATGTATGGATACATGTGCGTCTACCTGCGATTGAAAGGCATCGTCCCGCCATCGAGCGCGCCTGAATAATGCCGGCGGATCCATGAACATCGATGTGCTGATTTTCGGGGCGCATCCCGACGACGTCGAATGGGCCATCGGCGGGACGGCGCTGCTGCTGCGCGAGAACGGCGTTTCGTTCGTGCTCGTCGATATGACGAACGGCGAAATGGGTTCGCGCGGCACGGTGGAAGAGCGCAGAGTGGAAGCGGCGCGCGCCGCGAAGTTCCTCGGCGCGACCGCGCGGGAAAATCTCAACCTGCCGGATTGCGGGCTGATCGATTCGCCGGAAAATCGGTGCCTGGTCGCGAGCGCCGTGCGCCGACATCGTCCGAAGATCGTGCTCGCGCCGCTTTGGGAGGATCGGCATCCGGACCACGCGGCCGCCGGGTTGATCGTGCGCAACGCGCAACTTTATTGCGTGCTGAAGAACCTCGACGATCCCAGTCCTCCGCATCAGCCAGCGGCGTTTTTGTTTTATCCGATCCACAAACTTCGGCAGCCTTCGTTCATCGTCGATACCTCGGCTGTGTTTGCGCGCAAGATCGAGCTGCTGCGGATCTTCGATTCGCAGTTCGCGGACCGCGTCGGCGATTTTCTCTTCCGTCTGGAATCGCGCGACCGGTATCTCGGCTCGCTGATCGGCGCGCGGCACGGCGAGGCGCTTGTGATTGAATCGCCGTTGCGGCTGAGCGGCTTGGACCGGGTGCTATCGCTGGCGCGGTGAAGAGACGCGACTGAAGATCGCGTGTCCTACTTCCGGTTTTTCAGTTCGTTCAGCAGGCGTTCCACTTCGTCGTGTTTTTCCAGCGCCGCGAAACGGTCTTCGATACTGGCTTCGTTTTCTCCCAGCAGCTCCGCTCTGGCCTGACCCACCGCTTCGGCTCGATTCACTTTCTGGTTCATCCGGTCCCAGGCGTTGGATGCCGAACTCGCGTCGAACCTGGAATGTGCGTCGGAGGCGTTCTTGGCGGCGCGGGCGCGGCGGTGTTTGGCCAGCACCATGTCGCTCTTCGCGCGCGCCTCGGCGAGCTTGCCTTCGAGCTTGAGCAGCGCCGATTTCAGATTGTCGACCTGCGTTTTCTGATCCGCAATCTGCTCTGCGAAGGTGCCGCTGAGTTTGCCGGATTCGAGCGACCGTTCGATCGCCACCCGCGCCAGATCGTCCTGCTTCTTCGTGACGGCCAGCTCGGCCTTGCGCATCCACTCCTCGCCTTTCTTCGCGTTTTCGTCGCGGCGCTTTTCGAGCAGATGCAGATCCGCCAGGCTCACGGCCACCTGCGTCTTCACCTGCATCAGCTGGTTCTCCATGTCGAGGATCACCTGCTTGAGCAGCTTCTCCGGGTCTTCGGCCCGGTCCACCAGATCGTTCAGATTGGCCCGCAAAAGCGTGCCGACTCTTTCCAGTAACGCCATTTTGTTTCTCCTGTATTCATGGTTGGCGGGGGGTTATTCGCCGGAAGCGGCCGACTTGGTCTTCCCTTCCCCGATGGTTTTGACCTTCGCAAACAGCTCCGACATCTGCATGCCCGAGAGCGTTTCGAAGAGCGCGGGAATCTGCGCGGCCATTTTGGCCAGGTCCCCGGTTATTTTGTTCATGCCGGCCGCGTCGCCGCCGGTCGAGACGACGGTGATCTTATCCACGTTCTGAAGCGGCGACGCCAGCGCCTTCACGATCTCCGGCATGTTCGTGATCAGCTTGTCGACCACGGCCGCCTGGTTGTATTCCTGATAAGCCTCGGCCTTCACGTTCATGGCCCTGGCCTCGGCCTCGCCTTTCTTGAACACGATCTCGGCTTCGGCTTCGCCCTGTGTACGAATGGCGGAAGCATGGCCTTCGGCCTCGGCGATCAGCCGCTGTTTCTCGGCCGCGGCGAGAGTTTCGATGCGTTGACGTTCGATCTCGGCCTGCTTGAGGACCGTCGCGATCAATTCGCGCTCACGCCGCAGAATCTCGGCGTCCTGCACTTTGATCTGGGCCTCCTTGTCGATCTTGACCTGTTCAGCGATCACCTGCTGCTGCATCACGTTGGTCTGGATCTCATAAGCCTTGTCGGCCTGCGCCTGCTGACGCTTGACGGTTTCGAGGTATTGGGCCTTCTTGATATCAAGGTCGCGCTGCGCTTCGGATTGCTTGGCCAATGACAAGGTCTCCGCGAGCACGCGTTCCTGATCGGCCTGGGCCCTGGCGATGGCGGCCTCGCGGACCGCCTGCGCTCGCCGGATGGCGGTATCGCGCTCGGCTTCGGCGCCGGCGACATCGGCATCGCGTTTGATGCGGGCGATGTCGGGGCGTCCCATGTTCGAGATATATTCGTTCTGGTCGCGAACTTCTTTAATCGTGAACGAAATGACTTCAAGGCCCATCTTCGTCATGTCGCCCGCGCAGGTGTTGCGCACGCGGTCGCCAACCATTTCGGGCTCCTTCACGATCTGCTCGACGGTGAGCTGACCGATGATGCCGCGCAGGTGACCTTCCATGACGAGACGAATCAGGGCCTCGCGTTCCTGGGACGTCTTGGTGAGGAACTGCTCGGAAGCGGTGAGGATGGATTCGGGATCCGATTTCACCTTGAGCTGGGCCACCGCTTCGACCGTCACCGCGACGCCCT
>JASHSD010000162.1 GCA_030036985.1 Bryobacteraceae bacterium | reverse complement strand
GTCTGGTTTTCCTCGCGGCGATTCCGGCGGGCGCCCAGAGTTCGCCGCCCGCGATCGCATTCGATTCCGATCCATACCCGCTGAAGTTCCCGGAAAACATCCCGCTCGGCGAAGCGGCGGGCGTCGCCACCGATTCCAAAGGCGACGTTTTCGTTTACACGCGGACCGGCCATCCCACCATTTCGCTCGGCACGTCGCGGCCGTTCGCGCATGGCGGATCGCGTCTGCTCGAGTTCGACCGCAACGGCAAATATATGCGCGAGATCGGACATGAGTCTTACGGATTTCTGGTCGCGCAGCAGGTGAGAGTCGATGCCCGGGACAACATCTGGACTGTGGATCAGATGTCGAACATGGTGATCAAATTCGACCAGAACGCCCGCGTGCAGTTGCTGCTCGGTCGAAAAGCGGAATCGGAACAGGTTCCGGCGCGGCCTTTGAATGCGCCGGGACGCGCGGGACGCGGCGGCAGTCTTCCCGGCGCGGGCGCGCAGAGCGATCTGTTTCAGCGGCCCACCGACGTGGCATGGGACGCCGCCGGAGACATCTACGTCGCCGACGGCTACGGCGCCGGCAACGCCCGCGTCGCCAAGTTCGATCCAAACGGGAAATTCATCCGTTCGTGGGGATCGCGCGGATCGGGGCCGGGGCAGTTCAATTCAGTGCGTGGAATCGCCATCGACGCGCGGGGGAACGTCTATGTCGCCGATGCGGGAAACAAACGCATTCAGGTTTTTGACGGCGACGGAAATTACAAAACTCAGTTCGGGAACATCGGCAGTCCTTCCGCCATCTGCATCACGCCCGGCGCGAATCAGGTGCTCTACAGCTCAAACTCCAATCCGCCTGACGACATCGACGCCAACGGCGAGATCTATAAGCTGAACCTTAATGGCGAGGTCGTCAATGGCGAGGTCGTCGGTCAGTTTGGAAGGGCGGGCAAACTGCCGAAGGAATTCGGCACGGTGAATGCCATTGATTGCCGGAGCCGAAACGAGTTGTACGTAGGCGAGATCGGCAATTGGCGCGTGCAGAAGCTGACCCTGCACTGAAGTGCGTCAATACCAGGGCGGCAGCATGTGTTCGTGGTGGTCGTGCGCCACCAGACCCGACCCGTATCGGGATTCGCCCCGCGGCGATAATCTGCGCGATCGTGAGGGTATATATATCTCAACGGCATCCCAGAGATAGCAAATCAGACCGCCGACGACCCAATTCAGCACGCCGACCGCCAGAATCCAATCCACCTGTGTATCAGTCAGATGGCGGCTGAATATATTAGCCACAGCGACGGCCCCGCAAATGATGCCCACAAGGATCCACACTTTGACCCAGTGGTGCATGTGCACATGGATACGCATACCCAAACTCCTCCATGTGTAGTGACGGCGCGCGCAGCCGCTCGGATACTCCTGCCGGGACAGTAGGGTCAGACTCTATTCGGTCGGAATGTGCTGCTGAAACAAATAATAGAGAA
Organism: Bryobacteraceae bacterium; assembly: GCA_030036985.1. Classification (GTDB taxonomy): domain Bacteria; phylum Acidobacteriota; class Terriglobia; order Bryobacterales; family Bryobacteraceae; genus BOG-234. Next base: position 2,720 of record JASHSD010000162.1, on the reverse strand, counting down.
CGCACAGCATGATGAGCGAACCAATGCCGTAGGCGATGAGCTCACGCCTGATTTTTCGCATTTTCAGCGCCCGGCGCAATTGCACAACGCGGCGTTCCTCGGGGGTGCGCAGCCGCGTCCAGTCCGAGCCGAACCTCGAGATATAAACGCGAACGCCGCAGGCGCGGCAACGGTACGGGATGCGCAAAATCACTCCCGCCGCCCAGTCCTTGAAACCGGAACGACGCGAACGGTGCGCCTTGTTCTCCCGACACTTCGGACAAATCATGCGGACAAGTCAAGCGCCTGCGTTCAACCAGAGATATAGCGCAGACTTAATTGTAGCCAAACTCCGCATCAAAAAGACAGATTCTAACGAATCCGGTTTGCCATACCCGCGGCAATACTCAACTTTTCTTCCGGGCGGGGCGTTCGGCGCCGATCCGGCGCTCGAAACTTTGTGTCGCAATAACAGCAACGATATTCCCGGAGGCCGGTAACCGCGATGCGCAGACGCTCCATACCGGTCTTTTGCCTGATCATCAATTCGCTCGACCTGCACTTTGGACATTCCATGGTTCCTCTATCGGCGGAAATATCCCGAAACCTTAGCCGGCTACCGAGAGATTTCGAATCTCTTTTTGCGCCAGCCGGCTCCACTTCGCCGCGGAACGTCTGAGGTACGGCGGCGCCATTCGCGCCGCTTCAATCGCCCGCGCGTACATGTCGCGCGCCTCCGGGACTTTGCCCAGACCTTCCAGACTCCGGCCATAATAACAAAGCCCTTCCGGGTCATAAGGGCGCCGTTCGATGTATCGTTCCAGTTCCTGACGCGCGTCTTCGTATTGCCGCGCCGAGTTGTAAAGCGCGCCCAACTCGCGCAGCACCTCGCTTTGATGATGTTTCTCGTCCTGATCGAGCACGATCTGAAACTCGGCCAGAGCGTCTTTCAACCGATCCTGGCGTCGCGCGATGCATCCCAGTTGAAAATGAGCGTCGGTCTGCGAGGGATCGATGGCGACCGCGGCCTGAAAGCGGCGGATGGCCTCGGTGTACTGCCGGCGCTGCTGATAGATCAGGCCAAGCTGATACTGAGCTTCGCCGTCATGCGGATTGATGGCGGCGGCGTCCAGCATGCGGCGAAAATTCTGCCGCGTCCGCAATCCGGCGCCGAGGCCGGCGGCTTCGTTGCGCAAATAGAAATACAGCAGAATCAGCACGAACGGCGACGCCACCCAGCCGAGAAGGTAGCGCACCGGGCCCCAAAGATAGAAGACGCCGAGCAGCGGAAGCCAGGACAGGCCCACCACACCCGCGGCCGCGCCGTTCTCCGCGCCGAAAACCGTCCGCACCGCGAAGAACATCAGGATCAGGAAATACAGGCTCGCGGCCGCCGCGGCGTACACCAGAAATCCGGGAACGGGATAGAGACGCGCCGCTACGGCCAGGGGAAGGAATGCCGCGCTCCACGCCATCCCGATGCAGGTGAGGAGCGGCGCGTAATCCCGCCGGAAGACCTCGCCGACGCCGCCGGCTATGCGCGCCAGCAGCACGCTCAGGATCAGGACTCCCGGCGCGTAGGCCGCGGCCAGAAGCAACAGAGGCGTGAAGAAGCCGATGTCGAACCGCGTGCGCAGCAGCAGGGAAACGCAGAAGACCGCCGTCAGGGAAAACAGCAGGCTCGCCCGATCCAGAATGTCGCTCATCGCCGCCGCGGGGGCGCTGAACAACCTCAGCAGGAGTCGGAGGTTCTCGAGCATGGAGTCTTCGCCCTCAGGGCAGCGAACGCAGGACCGACCGGCGCAAATCGTCCTCGCCGCCGAGCGGCAGAGCGTACTCTCGCGCCGCTTTCTCGTAACGCTCGCGTAGTTCGGAGTCCGCCCAGGCGAGTTGAATTGCCGCCCGCAGGGCCGCGGCGTCGCCCGCGGGAACGATGATCGCCTGGTCTTCCGCGATCACGTCGCTCACCCCCAGCCCCGCGCTGACGATCAGGCATTTCCCCGCCGCCATCGCCTGCAGATAAACGCCGATGCCTGCCTGAGTCCGGCTGTCGCGCAGCAGCGGAATCACTACCAGGCGCGCGCCCGCAAGCAGCTGCACGAAATACTCCATGGTGGCGTCCTCATGCAGAATTTCGACATTTGCCGGAACCGTCAGGCCGTCGAGAGAAGAGCCGTGCGGCAGCAGATCGGCCTCCCTGCCGGTGAGCACCTTTACCGGATAACCGAGTTTCCCGACTGCGGCGAAGAGCGTGGCGAAATCCCGCCTCGATCTTCCGCCCGTGAAGATGTAGCCCTCGTCGCGCGACAGCGTTTTCAGGATCGTTTCGTAGCCGTTGATCTTGAAAGGCACGTAGCGAAATCGCGACGGCGGCAGCCCGAAAAACTCCGCCGTGGCGGCCGAATCCTTGAAATAGACGAGAAAGCGCGCGACCCGGCCCATGGACCATCGCACCAAAGGCATTGTCCAGGGTGGGAGCGTTTCGGCGAAAAAATCCAGAGTCGTGATGCGACAGCGGTGGAAGGGAAAGACGTAAAGCGCGGTGCTGAAGAACACGACTTCCGGAAGACTGAAATGAATCACCAGATGGCGCGACCTGATGGCGGAAAGCAACAGGCGGAAATTGCGTTTCCAGCGGTTCGGCTCCATGCGCTCATCGATGACCCGAATCTCCACACCGGGCGGCGCGACCCGCTCCAGCCCATGAATATCCGAGGTAATCCTCATGGCCGCTCAGGCCG
>JASHSD010000161.1 GCA_030036985.1 Bryobacteraceae bacterium | reverse complement strand
TGCGCTCGATGTTTCCCCGACGACCGTTGTCATCGACTCGTTTCGGACGGCTGCGTACACACGCAGCCTGTGGATCCGAGGTTCCGGGAGGCTTAGAGTCAGGTTTCCGGTTTTTAGCCACTGATTTCAATATTTCACACATTGTGTGACAGGCTGCGCTCTTGTCACAGCCGCAATCTCTTAAAAAACTACCGGCGGGCGCTCAGGTCTGTAATGAACTTCAGCGCTTCTTTGATGTTGTCGTCGGTAAAACCCATGTGACCCCGGTTGGTGAAGCGGACAAAGCGATGATAAACGCCGGCCTTCGTGAGAGCCTGATCGAAGTCCACTGCCTGTTGAAAGGGCACGACCCGGTCGTCTTCCGAATGCAGGAACAGGATCGGCTTGCTTTGCGGCGAGACGTTATAGAGCGGAGAAGCGACGCGACGCGCCTCCTCAAGAGCGGGACCTGAAAGTGTGATGTATCCGGTATTCGCGTCGCCCGCGAGCGGGGTCCACAGATTGCCCCACGAGAGGCTGGTGAGATCGTAAGCGCCCGAAAAAGCGACGGCGCCCGCGATCGACGAGGATGTTTTTTCCCAGCCGCCCGTCAGCGGATAAGGGCCGGCTCCGAGCGTCGCGGCCAGCGCGACATCGTGCCCGCCGGACGAGTTGCCGATCAGGAAAATGCGGTTTTCATCGAGACGATATTCGGCGGCATGCGCGTGAATCCAGCGGATAGCGGTCTGAATGTCCTGATAAGGCGCCGGCGCGGGCGAGGCATCGATCAGGCGGTAATCGATATTCATCGCGAAGAAGCCCGCGGCAGCGAACTGATCCTGTTTGGTGTAGTTGGCGTCGTTCTTCGATCCTGCCCGCCATCGGCCTCCGTGAACGATCAGGACGACAGGCAGGCCGGACTGTCCTTCGGGCCACGCGAGATCGGCGAGCAGCCCGGAGCCCGCGGCGACTCCGTAGATGAGATCTTTTTTTGAGTCAATCTGGGCGCTTGCGACGGTCTGGTTCAAAAGCAGAGAAATGGCCAGAGAAAACGAGGTGACCAGAAGGCCGGAACAGAGATTGGCGGCCGGGCAGAATTTTCGGCTGTGACAGGGCATATCGTCACTTTATCCGAAAACAGCGGGCGGCGGCGCGGTCCCGCCGGCGATGAGATTTCGCGAAAAACCGGCCACGAAAATATTTCTCAGCCGCAACCGCGAGGGAACGGTCCTCCTCAATTCTGGCTCTGGAGGATCCGGGAGACATGGGCCAGCAGGCGCATTTCGCTTCTTCCGAGGCCCAGTTCGGTGGCGGCGCGGTCCGGTGTGTTGCCCGAGCGGAGGAGCTGCATGGCCCTGGCGCGCAGCGACCGCGTGAGGCCGCCGCGCAGCGCGTCTTCGATCTGCGTTCCGCTTCGCTCCAGGAATCCTATGGAGCGCCGGACTTCGTTCAGTCCGTCGCGGTATTCGGTCTGGCACTGCCGCAGCAGTATTTCAGTCTCTTCGCGGGCCTGGCGGAGCCGCATGCCCTGCCTGCCCAGCGCCCTCAGGCAGATGGCTACGCCCGCCGCGCCGATTCCAGCCAGTGCGAGCGCCGCTTCGGGCAGCATGATTGTCGTGTCGATTGTCATTAAGATTCCTCCTCAGCGCCCATCCGCGCGCTTTCATTCATACCCGTGCGAAGGCGATCCTCGCGGCTGGCGAGTTGACCGATACGCACACCGTAATTTCCGTCCACCACAACCACTTCGCCGCGCGCGATCACACATCCGTTCACCATCACGTCCACCGGGTCGCTGGCGAAGCGGTTCAGTTCCACAATCGATCCTGTGCTCAGCTTCAGCACTTCGCCGATGGGGAGCGAGGCTTTGCCGAACGAAACGCTGACGGGCAGCGCGACATCGAGAAGCAGATCGAATGTGCGGGATACGTTGGCGCCGCGCACAGCCTCGCCCAGTTCCTGAGGCGCGCGGCGGTCGTAGAGGTCGGCGAGAACTTTGAGCCAGCCCGCATGGAAGAGCGCGGTTGCGCCGTTGCCCGTAACCGAGAAAACGTACCATTCGACGCGGGGCAGGTCCCAGTCGATGACTTCACCCTTGCCCGGCGTCAGCTCGCGCAGTATTTCTCCCGTGATGCCAATGGCGACGCCCGCCGCGGCCTGGCTGAGAAGCTCCTGCCAGGTGGAGCGGCAGTCTTCCTCGCCGATGGATTCGACGCCCGCGGACGTAAGCGTCAGGCGTGCAACGGGCTCCCACAGATCCCGGCCCGCCGCGATCCAAAGCGCCGGCCCGTCGATAAGAGAAAACGACTGCTGCCAGATGATCGGCTCGGTCAGACTCTTTGCCTCTTCATCGGCGAGCGCGGCGACCGTGAATTCGCCGCCGGTCAGGCTCGCCAGCGCCTGTTCAAAAGCGGCCGCGACACGCTGGATGACGCGCTCGTCCGGATTCCACGAACTCATACACGCTCCTTTGGCAAAGCACCGCTCCCTCGCGGTTGCGGATCGGTAAAACCATGCCTGCCGGGCCAGCGGGCCGCGAGCGCGATCCGCAGGCGAAGAATGGCCTGCGATTTGATCTGGCAAACGCGCGACGGGTGAATGTCCATAATCTC
>JASHSD010000160.1 GCA_030036985.1 Bryobacteraceae bacterium | reverse complement strand
TTGGGGTGCAAGAGGTCCCGGGTTCAAATCCCGGCGGCCCGACCAAATTCCTCAAAGACTCACAGCCGTGCAGAGTTCCACATACCCCAGTGTGGAGTCAACCGAAGTCCATTCCTGGACGCCGGAGAAGACGCTTGCTCGCAGCGCGCACGGCGTGACGAACTCCGCCCTCGGCCTTCCCGGAATCCTCAAATACCCTCTGATTTCTCTGGATCTCTCTTCTCCTGAGAAAAGCCGACCAAACCCGATGTCACATGAATGGGCACGCGTTTCATCTAACAACCGCAACTTGAGCCTGAACCCGGAGTGCCGGGTGAGATGGGCCGGCGCGCATACTTGCTTTCCCCCTGAACACGCGTTCGGGTCCGCTGGGCATCAAAGAAGGGATTAACACTACCTCCGGAGGGCTGGGGATTTTTCAACCGGCGTTTTGGGGACTGTTGCACCGGCCGTGACGCATCAAAGGTTCAGTCGGCGCCGACGTGACCACGGGATCTCGCCGCAGCTCAGTTGTTCTGGAGTAAGCCTTTTTATGAAGGCGACAAAACTCAATGGAGGTCGGCGCGGCGGCGATTGTGTCCTTTGCCTTAACCCCGACTCTGGAACGCAACTAACGCTGGCAAACCGTGTGCTTGGCTAACGCCGTTATGATCAAGCGCACAGTCGTTCCTGCCGCCAGTTGGCTTTTCTTCTTCGTCGTTGCCGCGCCTTTGCCGGCTCAAAAGCCCTTCGTCCTCGCAACGCAGGGCTGCTGGCAGGCTCACTGCGACCAGCACCTGAACGGGGCTCTGCAGGTTACGGCGCCCCTTGGCGCCGACACCAGCGTGGTCATCGAGAAGAACAGCCCGGGTGTTTCGACAGGGCTCGGCTGCTCGTCGAATTATCGGGTGGTCGCGTGCAGTTATTATTCAAACGTCGCCGCTCTGGTGGTGTACGATTCCAGCGGCAACAGGATCTTCGATTCGGGGACGCTCCTCGATAATCAAGCCTATGCGTCCGCTCCGCTCGTCTCCGCCGATGGGGGAGTGATTGCGAGCGACGACAAAACGTTGGTGCGATACGCTCCCGACGGCGCCATTGTCTGGAAGACAGCTATCCAGGGAACCGGCACACCGATCAGCCCCGTAATTACCGCCAACGGAGTGATCGTGCTGGCCACGCTCGGCGGCATAGTCTCTTCTTACTCCGTCGCTACCGGCGCCCCGGTGGGAACCCTCGGCGTCCGGTTTGACGGACTGAATTACGAAACGATCAATACTCCCTCGGTCAACGGAAATCGTGTCTACGTTTCCATGTCGGCAGATAATGCCGAGAGTTTCGGCCGGCTCGTGGCCATCGATGTGGACCCCACCGGCTCCGCGCCATTCCATATTGCCTGGACGTTCGCTTTTGGCGGACCGAGTGGCGCAAGCCCCGTCTTCGTCGGAGGCGTTATTTACTTCGACGGCTCGAGCCTCCTTCCCGGCCCGGCGGGCGTACCTGTTCTGTTCGCTCTGAAGGATCTGGGCGCTTCGCCGTTGCTGCTCTGGGCAGATGAGCTGGTGTCGGGCCGGAATGCGCCGACTCCCGCAATTCTAACCTCTCCTCTTCCCGATCCCCGCGGCGGACTCTGGTTCTATGTCGCCAGCCAATCCACCATGCGACGCGTTGACGCGGATACAGGGGCCACGTTGCAATCCATCGATATGAATTCGTTTTGCACCAACCGCTTGAATTGCCTGCCGAGCACAGCCCTCATGATGGCATCAGTCAATCCCGCCACCGGCGATCCCGTAATGCTGCTGGGGCTTGGCACGCTCATCGCGGGGACGGCCAAAGGCGCAGGACCATCTTTTGCCCTGGCCTTGGATCTGGGAACCACTCCATCCAGGCTTTGGAGCGTCCAGATCGCACCGATCACCGCATCGAATTTCATCTACTGTCAGTTCGCGGTCGTCGCCGGTCCGAACGGTTCGCCTCTGGTGGTGTTCCCGGGGGCATCGGCGAATACTTACTTTGTCGGCGCCCCCGTGAGCGCTGTTGCTCCGTAAGAACTCCCGCTGCTCCCTGGAGCTATCGGCGCGTCAGAGCGTCGTGTGCGCCTCGCCTTCATTCGCGGCATTCGGGCCAGGCGCACAAATGGGCGACCTCGGCCGGGAAACTTGCCCGTGGCAATCACTGACAGCTACCGGCTCAAAGCCCGCAGGATTAGTTGCAACTGAGAGTCGCCTGAAGCGAACCGTGGCGGCGCGCACTCGAGTGCGCGCCGCGTCCCGACTCTTCGGGACGCCTGCTTCGCCCCACGACAAGTATCCAAAGGAGGTTTCTCTTGATCGATGGTTTTCCTGTTCGCACGATATCTGTGTCGACAATCACAGTTCTGGTTGTTCTCTTTGGTTGATTCGCTATTTACACAATTGGGAAATTGAATTCATGATGAACTCATTGGATGCGACAATCTTTCTTGGCGCGGACGAATAGCGGGCCGGTCTGGCGCGAATCAAAACACATTTGTGCCATTGCCGACGACGAGCGTCACCTCGGCCATGCGTTCATTTGGACCGATGGCATGCTTTCGATGCGACAAAGCTGGATGCCACCGGCGACGGGTTCAAATACCTCGGCGGGTTCGACAGTTCAGCCGAGGCGAAAGCGGCGGTGGATCTCTCGCTTGCTGTTTCCCGAGAACCGGCAGCTTACCGAGCGGGTGCGGTATCAGGGTTGAAAAATGAGGCGTGAGCTGGGCGAATTAATTGAGGCGAGGATTCACTGCCGTCCGTCGGTGAGCACCCGGAGAGCAATTTGCACCCAAGGTTGGATCGCGTCGAAATCTACCGATATCCGTCTTTAACGCCTCTCCGCACGGGGAGCGCCGGGAGCGCGGCAGGGCCAGCACCAGTCGCGCGTCGTCGGCGGGACGGTTCCGTACATATTCATTTCGACACCGGGTTCGCGATTTCGACGCCCTGCGGTTGACCGCCCGCTCAGAAGGGTGTTGATTCGCGTGCCCTGCATGCAAGTGCCGATTTCCTCATCAATCTAAAGACAGACTTCTGCGCCGGTAGCCAGCCGGAGCCACGGACGTGACGCATTCCTGAGTGTCGTGACGAGGGCAACTACCGTCCTTTTGCAGCCGGGATGCCTAAGATGGTAAAAGTTAGACAGGGGCCTGTGCATGGGCCAGATTCATTTTCCAACCGGTAGAGTTGCGGAGGCGGGATGAAGGCGCCTCAGACCACAGCTAGGGACAAAGGCAGGGGGGCCCATCATATCCTCCTTCTCGCTGAAGATTCCTTGACCGAGGTCGGAATCGTCCGGATCGCGCTGCGAGAGGAGAATCCCGACCACATCCTTCATGTGGCCAACCATGTGGCCAACGCCGGCGGGGAAGCCGTCGCTTATATTCAGGACGCGGATCGCAATGCGACTTCGCCGCCCCTCGATCCTTTAGTTGTGGACAGGCGCCTTCCCGAGCACGATGGCGAAGAGATTCTGGAATGCCCGAGCAATACGCACAGACGCCGGTGATGGTCATGAGTTCATCCGACGCCCCTGCCGACCATGAGACGGCGGAGAAACATGCCGCACTCATTTACTTCCGCAAGTCTTCGTGGCTCTCCCGATTTATGGAATTGGGAAAGCTCGTCAAAGGTATCCTGACTGTCGTGAGACCGGTGAGTTCCAGTTTCCCGATCAGAACAAGCGAGGGCGCGTGAACTCGGTGGAAAACAGAGGGCTGATCCAAGGTGTCCATGGCCGCAACGGACGCCCCGAGCCCGCCATCGAGGCCTTCCTCGAAAGCATTACTGACGGGTTCGTGGCGCTCGACCGCCATTGGACGATCACGCATGTAAACGGCGAGGCCGAGCGGCTCTGCGCGATGCGTCGTGACGAGATGGTCGGGCGCAATTACTGGGAGCTGTTTCCGGGCGCCGCCGGCGACATCGTCGAGCGTGAATTCCACCGGGCGGCAAAGGATGGCGTCGCGGTCGAGTTTGAAAACTATTGTGCGCCCTGGCAACGCTGGTTTCACGTCAAGGCCTGCCCCGCGCCGGGCGAGAGCCTTTCCGTGTTCTTCGAGGACATTTCCGAGCGCAAACACGCGGACCAGGAACGCTCCGAATTGCTGGAACGGGAGCGCGCGGCGCGCGACGAAGCGCAGACGCTGAACGAAATATCGCGCGCCCTCGCGGCCGAGCGCGACCTGGAGAAGCTCGTGCAGCTCATCACCGACGCGGCGACCAGGCTGACAGGCGCGCAGTTCGGTTCTTTCTTTTACAACGTGACGGATGCGGGCGGCGAATCTTACGTGCTTTACACGCTCTCCGGCGCGCCGCGCGAGGCTTTCTCCAAATTCCCGCTGCCGCGCAATACCCCTGTATTCGGACCGACGTTTCGCGGCGCCTCCATTGTCCGCAGCGACGACATCACGAAAGATCCGCGCTACGGCAAGATGGCGCCCTATTACGGCATGCCGAAAGGGCACCTGCCCGTGCGCAGCTACCTGGCCGCCCCCGTGAAAGCCCGTGACGGCGAAGTGCTGGGCGGCCTGTTTTTCGGCCACGCCGAGCCGGGCAAATTTACCGAACGGGTCGAGCGGCTGATCGTCGGCCTCGCCGCTCACGCAGCTGTCGCCATCGAGAATGCGCGGGAATTCGAGAAGCGCCGCCGCATGGAAGAGCTGCTGCGCCAAAGCGAACAACGGTTTCGTGAAATCATCGACGCATTGCCGGCCGCGATTTACACGACCGACGCGGAAGGCAGACTGACGCATTTCAACGAAGCCGCGATCGCTCTTTCGGGCCGGGTTCCGAAGCTTGGAACCGATGAATGGTGCGTGACCTGGAAACTCTACAACCCCGATGGTTTAAGGCTGCCGCACGATCAATGTCCGATGGCTATTGCATTGAAGGAAAAACGCTCGGTCCGTGGGGCGGAAGCCATCGCAGAGCGCCCCGACGGCTCCCGCCTCTGGTTCACCCCGTTTCCCACGCCGCTGTTTGACGCAGAGGGCGCTCTCACGGGCGGCATCAACATGCTCGTGGATATCACGGAGCGCAAGAAGGCGGAGGAAGCGCGGAATCTCCTGGGCGCCATCGTCGATTCCTCCGACGATGCCATCGTCAGCAAGAACCTGGAAGGCGTCATTACGAGCTGGAACAAGAGCGCTGAGCGTTTGTTCGGGTACACGGCGGAGGAAGCGATCGGCCAGACCGTGGCCGCCCTCCTGATCCCGGCGGACCGGCAGGAGGAAGAGCCGGAGATCCTCTCCCGCTTGCGGAAGGGCGAGCGCGTCGACCACTTCGAGACGTTGCGTCGGCGCAAGGACGGGACGCTGCTGGACATATCCCTGACTATCTCTCCCGTACGAGACAACCGTGGCTCGATCATCGGGGCTTCGAAGATCGCCCGGAACATCACGGAGCGCAAACGCGCGGAGCGCGATATCGAGTCGCTCAACGAGCAGCTCAGGCGCGACCTCACCGCCATGACCCGCGTGCAGGAGCTCAGCACACGCCTCGTCGAGGCGCAGGACGTGACGGAACTGCTGGGAGATATCCTCTCCGTCGCGCTTGAAATCACGACGGCCGATAAGGGTGACATCCAGCTTCTCGACGGCAGGACCCTCAGAATTTCGAACCAGCGGGGCTTCGAAAAGCCGTTCCTCGATTTCTTCAACGAGGTCCGCGGCGGACACGCAGCCTGCAGCGCCGCCCTCGCCAGGAGCGGGCGCATCGTTGTCGAAAATGTGGCGGAAAGCCCGATCTTCGACAGCGCCGCGCGCAAGGCCATGCTCGATGCAGGGGCTCTCGCCGTCCAATCGACGCCGCTCGTGACCCGGTCCGGCGAGATTCTCGGGATGTTCTCGACGCATTACAGCCGCGCAGGCTCCATCCCGGAACGCGACCTGAGGTGGATCGACCTTCTCGCCCGCCAGGCGGCGGACCTGATCGAGCGGCGCAGGGCCGAGCAGGCCGTGCGGGCCGGCGAGGAGCGCCTGAGAGTCGCGCAAACAGCCGCGAAGATAGGCATCTTTGACTGGGATGTTCGGACAAATGTGAACACCTGGTCCCCCGAACTTGAGGGTTTGTACGGCTTGCAGCCGGGATGCTTCGGAGGAACGCAAGAGGCGTGGGAAAAGCTCGTTCACCCGGAAGACCTGGAACACTGCCGCGGGAAGGTGGAAGAGGCGTTCCGTACCGGTTTGCCGATGGAGACGGAATTCCGCGTGATCTGGCCCGACCACAGCCTGCATTGGCTTGCAGGGAGATTTCAGGTCTATCGCGACGATGACGGCAAGCCGGTGCGCATGAGCGGCGTCAATTTCGAGATCACCGAGCGCAAGCGCGTCGAGAGCGAGCTGCGGCGAGCCAACCGGGATTTGGAACAGTTCGCCTATTCGGCGAGCCATGACCTGCAGGAGCCGCTTCGGACTCTCAAGATCTACTCGGAATTGCTGCTGAAGAGCTATGCGGACGCTACAGGAGAGAATGCGGAATATCTTGGATACCTGAGGCAGGCGGCGACCCGCATGGAGATGCTGGTGCGCGATTTACTGGACTTCACCAAAGTGAACCGCGTCGAGATTTCGGATGAGGAAACCGATGCGGGGGCAGCGCTATCCGGCGCTCTGGCGAACCTGCAGGGCGCCATCGCCGAAAGCGGCGCGGCCGTGACATTCGAGGCGCTGCCTCGTGTACGAATGGCCCCAAGCCTTCTTCAGCAGGTGTTCCAGAATCTGATCTCCAATGCCATCAAATATCGAGACCCGCAACGGCTCGCGACGGTCCATATCGGCGCGCAGCAACGCAATGGCTCCTGGATTTTTTCTGTTTGCGATAACGGCATAGGCATTGAATCCGAATATAAGGAGAAGATCTTTGGGCTGTTTACAAGACTTCATGGCGCGGACAGGTACCCCGGCACGGGCATCGGCCTTGCGATCTGTCATCGCATCGTCGAGCGGTATCATGGCCGGATCTGGGTCGAATCGGAACCCGGAGAGGGATCCGATTTCCGCTTCTCAATCCCCGTCTGACGATCGCGGCAGGCGCCGGCATCACATCCTGATCATCGAGGACAGCAAGTCCGATGCCGCGCTCATCAGGAAGGCGCTCGCCTCGGCGTCCATATCCGCGGAACTGAACGAGTTGGACGACGGCGAAAAGGCCGTCCGCTTTTTCGAACGAGCCGACGCCGATCCGCAGGCGGCATGCCCGGACCTGATCCTTCTTGACATCAATATGCCGCGTTATAACGGCGGCGAGATTCTCCGGCACTTGCGCGCAAGCGCCCGCTGCCGTAATTCTCTCGTTCTGGTCGTCACCTCGTCTGATTCCGACGGCGACCGCAAGGAGATGGACAGCCTTGGCGCGAACGGGTATTTCCGGAAGCCCTCGTCATTCGACGCATTTATGAATCTGGGCCAAGTCGTGAAGCAGCTGCTCGCGCTCGGCAAGACTCCGTCAGGCCCGCCGGTTTGACGGCGCTGGTTGTTTTCTGCGGACGAGACCTTCTCGTATCTCTACCCCGTCGCCATCGGTCGCTCCAAACGCGAGCGAAAATGCAGTGGGATTGTGGTAACGCATAAATCCGCGACAAATTCGATACTTTGGGGCGAAGCAACCATATTGAGCGATACGCCCGCGATCACGAGAGGAAACAGGAAGGGACCGAAAGCGATCCGGCCCGCCCGGCGATACCGGAACGTGCGAGCTTCGCTGCGCCGCCACCGCACGGAACCTTCCATATTTGTTAACGTTTGACTGAGCGCGACCGCCCTGTAATCCGACCTGAGCGCGAGCTACAGGGCCCCCTTGACGTTACTTTTTCTGCTCGATCGCGTAGAACTTGTCGAAGAATTCGAGTCGCGGGACATCAATTTGAGGCCCAAACTCGACGGTGTCGCCGAGGACCATGGCCTTCCCATCGTTGGATTTGGAATTGTAGGCTTCCCACTTGGGAAGGCCTTTACCGTTGGGGTCGCCGGTGCGGACGAAGTTGGCCCAGTATGAGGTCATGACCTCAGACAGCTTCTTATCCTCATCCGTCCAGGCCGCGCCGCGGGGATTTCCGTTCATATAGCTGATCTCCGCCGTGTGCGTCGCGCCTCGAGCCCCATTGCCCGGAGGGACGTGGGTGAAGTAATACAGGTAAGCCTTCTTTCCCTTCCTGGTCTGTAGTTCGGCCCATGTGCGCATGTGCC
>JASHSD010000159.1 GCA_030036985.1 Bryobacteraceae bacterium | reverse complement strand
GGCGTCAGTAATGAGCTCCACGGAATCTGCGAAGATGTCGCGATCCCGACCGTCGGCGTGGAATCGCTGAATGCTGCGGTCGCGGCCGCGGTTCTGCTTTACGAAGCGCGAAGGCAACGCCTGTGAGCCTGTTCGATATTACGCCGCCGCGAGTACCCGTCAAGCGTCCGCTGGCCGAGCGCATGCGGCCGGAAACTCTGGACGATTTCGCCGGCCAGGAGCACATCCTCGGTCCCGGCAAACCCCTGCGCACGCAGATTGAGCGGGACCAACTCACGTCGCTGATCCTCTGGGGTCCGCCGGGAGTGGGGAAGACCACGCTCGCCCGCATCATTGCGCGCATGACGAAGAGCGAATTCCTGCCCTTCAGCGCGGTGCTCGCCGGAATCAAGGAAATCAAGACGGTGATGGCGGACGCCGAGCGGCTGCGCAATCTCGGCCGGCGCACGATCCTCTTCGTCGACGAAATCCATCGCTTCAACAAAGCGCAGCAGGACGCGTTTCTGCCCTATGTCGAGCGCGGCGACATTATCCTGATCGGCGCCACCACCGAGAATCCTTCGTTCGAAGTGAACGCCGCGCTGCTGTCGCGGTCGAAGGTCTACATGCTGCGGGCGCTCACGACGGAAGAAATCGTCGTGCTCCTGCGGCGGGCGCTGCCGGAGGTCGGCGCCGAAGCTTCGGACGAACTTCTGGAACAAATCGCGACCGCGGCGAACGGCGATGCGCGCGCCGCATACAACACGCTCGAAATCGCGGCGAGCGGCGGCGAGATTACGCAGCAATCGGTCACCGACGCTCTCGGCCGCAAGGTTCTGCTGTACGACAAATCCGGCGAGGAGCATTACAACCTGATCTCGGCGCTGCACAAATCGGTGCGGTCGAGCGACCCCGACGCGGCGCTCTATTGGCTGGCGCGCATGCTCGAAGCCGGCGAGGACCGCATGTATATCGCGCGGCGCGTGGTGCGCATGTCGATTGAAGATATCGGCCTCGCCGACCCCCGCGCGCTCGAACAATGCATGGCGATGCAGCAGTGCGTGCATTTCCTCGGCATTCCGGAGGGCGATCTGGCGCTCGCGCAGGCGGTGATTTATTTGTCGGTCGCGCCGAAATCGGACGCCTCTTATCGCGCGTTGGGCGAGGTCACGCAGGAGGTGTAGTCGGGCCGCGCCGAACCCGTCCCGATGCACCTGCGCAACGCGGTCACCGGGGCCATGAAGTCCTGGGGCTATGGCGCGGGTTACCAGCACGCGCACAAATTCGAGGAAGCGATGAACACCATGGAATGCCTGCCCGAATCGCTCGCGGGAAAGCGCTGGTATCACCCAACCGATCGCGGCATGGAAAAACGAATCAGCGAGCGGCTCGAAGAGATCCGGAATTTACGGAACAAATCATAACGTGCGGCGGGGGCGACTCCGCGTACAAATCTTCCACCAGCGCCGCGCGGTTGGCAAGCACGGCTTTCTGATTGATCGAACCTTTGTCGGTGACCTCATGAGCGTCGAGCGAGAGCGGCTCGTTCAGGATCGTGGCGCGGGCGATGAAATGCGAGCTGCCGGAGTTGTCGCGCGCAAGGCTTTCGAGCACCTCGGCATAAAACTCGCCCGACGCGGGCCGATCGGGGATGATGATCACTGAAACGTAATCGCGGTCATGGCCGGCGACCACGACATCCTTCGCGTAAGGCGCGGCCGCCTGGAGAAACCGCGCGCGCAGCGGACCCACGCTGACCCACGTGCCCGACGAAAGCTTGAAATCCTCGGCGAGCCGGCCGTCGAAAATAAACCCGCGCTCGGGATCGGCTTCATCCACGAAGCGCAGCGCATCGCCGAATTTGTAGAAGCCTTCCTCGTCGAACGCGGCGCGGGTGATCTCGGGCTGGCGCCAGTAGCCGGGCGTAATATTCGGACCGCGGACGCGCGCTTCGAGCTTGCCTTCGACCGGCACGAGTTTCAGCTCCACTCCCGGCGCGGGAACGCCGACCATGCCGGCGCGCTCGACCTGTTTCCGCGCTGCGAGCGCGAATGGAGCGGTCTCGGTCGCTCCCAGTCCCGTCAGCATGAGGACGCGTTCGCCGGTGGTCTGGATCGAAAGGGCGTCCAGTTCGTCCCAGACCGGTTGCGAGAGACTCGCGCCGGCATAAAACATCAGCTTCAGCCGGCTGAAGAACATCTCGCGCAGCTGCTTATCCGACCGCAGATAAGGCACGAGGCACTCGTAACCGCGAGGCACGTTCAGAAAGAACGTGGTCGCGATTTCCTTCAGATTGCGCACCGATTCCTCAAACAGCTCAGGCGTCGGCCGGCCGTCGTCGATGTAGAGCGTGCCGCCGTTATAGATGATGAGGCCGATATCGTGATTGCCGCCGAAGGTGTGATTCCACGGCGTCCAATCGAGCAGCACCGGCGGTTCGTCGGTAAGGAAAGCGAGGCAGGTGGCGATCTGTTCCTGATTGCTGCACCACATCCTCTGCGTGTTGATCACGCCTTTGGGCAAGCCGGTGGAACCCGAGGTGAAAAGGAATTTGACGATGGTGTCGCCATCGATGTGCACGGGTGTGTATGGGCCGCTGTGGGACGTCAGGTCTTTGAAGTTCGTGGCGCCGGGCAGCGG
>JASHSD010000158.1 GCA_030036985.1 Bryobacteraceae bacterium | reverse complement strand
CGAACGCGGTCCTCCGGCAAACCGGGTTCCTGATGCCATCAGACCTTGCGGCGATGAACCGCTGAGTTCAACCGCCGGATGCGGAAAACCGCACGTCCGGTGGTGTGGGAGGGTGACCGGGCGCAATCCCGGTCACTCGACCTGATCGAGGACACGAAGGGGCGGGCCCGCGAGGGTGATCAAATCCCGGGCGAATGTGGGTCAGGGCCCGGCCCTTCGGCCCCGCAGCCGGGCGGACCCACATACACTGGAGATGATGTTCGCCCGGATCTTCATCGCTATGGCATGGACCGCGGCCGCGTGCGCGCAGACCGTCTGCCCGCCCACTCCCGAGTTCACGCCCTGCGATCTCGTCTTCGACATCCCCTCGGCCAAGCCCGATCAGCCAATCGATCTCGATGCCGAGTTCCGCTCGCCCAACCACAACACCGGCGCCGCGCACGCGTTCTGGGACGGCGGCGCGCGCTGGGTCATCCGCTTCTCCGCGGATGAACCGGGCGTTTGGGACTGGCGGCTGAACGGCAGCGTCGCCGGTCTGGGCGGCAAGGAAGGCCGGTTTACCGCGACGCCTGTCAACAAAACCGGCTGGCTTCGCTCCGCCAACGTGCATCACTTCGCCTTTATCGACGCCGCCAATCCCCTTCATGTGACGCCTCACCTATGGATGGGCGCCATGGTTCCCGGCTTCGCTTCGATGAGCCAGGCGCAATGGCAATCGCTTGTCGACACGCGCGCCGGCCGGCACTTCAACCACCTCGGCGTCACGCTGGTCGACGAATCCGCCGCCGGCAATTTCCGATCGCCCGAGTTTTTCCACGCCGTCGAAGACAAGCTCAGCTACGCGAATCAGAAAGGCATTATTGTCGATATCGCGTTCTTCGGTCCGAACGGATTGATGACCCGATTGCTCCCGGCGCGTGACGACCGTCAGAAGTGGTTCA
Source organism: Bryobacteraceae bacterium (assembly GCA_030036985.1). Lineage (GTDB taxonomy): Bacteria > Acidobacteriota > Terriglobia > Bryobacterales > Bryobacteraceae > BOG-234. The sequence goes on along the minus strand of JASHSD010000158.1, from coordinate 2,796 downwards.
CCTCCGCCATCTCCCGCCTGGCGGCATTCGATGTGACTTGGCAGGGTATCGAAGGTTGGGAGAGCTATCCCGATGGCCACGACCTGCTCAAGGAAATCGCCGATTACCTGACCCGCCTCGATCCCTATAAGCACCCGCGCTCGACGCGTGCGAATGTTTCTTCCGGGCCGCTGGTGGACGACGGCTGGCAGCGTTACCGCTCTTATCAAACCGCGGACGATCAGATCGGCGCCATCGAACAGCAGGAGTTTCAGTATCCGGCGGTGAATAATTTCGCGGCCGATGTGAAGGATGCCGATACGTTTCGCCGCCGCTTGTGGAACGCCACCGCGGACGGCCAGTATCCTTCGGCCACGATCCCGAACGAACAGGCCGCGAACGAAATGAAGGTCTGGTATGAGCTGATGCAGGGGACCCGACATTGGGAGCTTGAACCTTACTTTGATATTCAGAACGGACGCGGCGTCGCGCTCGAAGGCATCGACTACGTTATTTATGTGGAGAAGCCCGGGCCGGTGACCGTGCGGCTTGAAGATCATCGTTACGACGGCAGATGGATGAATCCCGCGACCGGTCAATCGGTGAAGATCAAGGAAGTCAAGGGGGTGATGTTTACGGGCGAGCCTCCCGACCCTTCGCACGATTGGGTGCTGCAGATTTCGCGCGAAGGCGAGAAGGCTTCGATGCTTAAGAATGTCCGGTTCACTTCGCGTGAAAATGACATCCAGCTGCAGGATATAGAGACCGACCCGGAGAAAATTCCCTTCGATGTGGTCGAGCCTTCGGGCGATACGCTTTCTCTCGCCGCTCCGGGCAATTTTTCCGTCAACGTGGGCGTTAAGAAGAAGGCGCTGGAGCACATGATGTATGAGTGGACGGGCGAAGTCACGGTGTCCGGGCGGGGCTATCGCATTATCGGCACGGGCGCGAACGGAACTTTCCGGATTCCCGCCCATATTGCGCGCCAATATCCCGCCGCGCTGCACATCAGGCTGCTTGGGATGAATGCGCTGGGAAAGGTCTACGTGGTGAATCGCAACGTCACGTTGACCAAATAGATGCTCACGCTGGCGGTCGATACCACGGCGGAGTTCGGCAGCATTGCTCTCGCAGATGAGAATGGCGTTCGCGAAGAAGTTGTCGTTCATGCGCCCCAGGGATTCAGCCGGGTTTTGTTCGGCGAAATCGAAGGCCTGCTTGGGAGGCAGACCGTTGCGCCTGGCGGCATAGAACTGTTTGCGGCAGCGTCGGGTCCGGGTTCTTTCACCGGCGTGCGCGTGGGACTTTCAGCGATTAAAGGATTGGCCGAGGTGTTGGGCAAGCCTGTGGTCGCGGTTTCAAATCTGGAGGCGCTGGCCGATTTCGGCAGCGGCGAGGAACGCGCCGCGGTGATCGATGCGCATCGCGGCGAGGTTTTCGCGGCGCTGTACGATGGCGCCGGAAATCTTATCGTGCCGGAATGCGTTCTTCCTCCGGAGAGATTCCGCGAACTACTGCGCGGACGCGATGTGGAATGGATTGACACGCCGCGGCCGCTTGCCGGCGCCATTGCCCGCATCGCCATGCGCAAAGCGCGGCAGGGTCTGGCGCAGGACCCGATCGCGATCGAAGCCAACTACGTCCGGCGGTCCGACGCCGAGCTGCTCTGGAAGGAAAAATAAATTCCGCCGCATGTCGATTCCGCCTATCCTCGTTCGACGTATCAGTAGAGCCGGAAAATTTCGACGGCTCCCGATAAACTTCAGAGAGGATACAGAACCAATGCGATTCTTATGCATTTACAAACCGGGCAGAGCCGAGGGATCTCCTCCCGCCCCGCAGGAAATGGCCGAGATGGGGAAACTCATCGCCGACGCCAAGAAGGAAGGCTGGCTGATCGCGACGGAAGGCTGCCTGCCCAGCGCGCTGGGCGCGCGCGTACGCCGAACCGGCGATAAGATCACCGTCACCGATGGCCCCTTCACCGAGTCGAAGGAAATCATCGGCGGCTACGCGCTCATCCAGGCGGGTTCGAAAGCGGAAGCCGTCGAATACACGAAGAAGTTTCTCCAGTGCGCCGGAGACGGCGAGAGCGAAATTCGCCAGGTCTACGAGGGATAAACCATGCGATTCATGATGCTGATGATCCCCAATGGCTACCACAACGCGACTCCCGACGTAAAACCCGACCCCGGGGCCTTCGCCGCGATGGCGAAGTACAACGACTCCCTGCGCAAGGCCGGCGTGCTTCTCGCGCTCGACGGCCTGCACCCGCCTTCCGCCGGCGTCCGCGTTTCATTCACCGGCGGAAAACCCAAAGTAACCGACGGCCCGTTCACCGAGGCCAAAGAGGTCATCGGAGGCTACTGGATGATTCAGGTCAAGTCGAAGGAAGAGGCGATCGAGTGGGCTTCCCGCTGTCCCGCTTCGGACGGCGACGTGATCGAGGTCCGTCAGGTGCATGAGTTCGCCGATTTCCCTCCGGAGATTCGGGGAGCCGCGGCCGAGTTCGACGAACTGAGGTCCTTCTTAAACCGCAGCCGGTCTTAAGCCGCCGCCCCGGTGTTAGCGTGATGGGTAGCGGTGACCGCTGCCCAAACGATCGACGCAGTGTGGCGGATCGAATCCGCGCGGCTCATCGCCGGCCTCGCGCGCATCGTGCGCGATGTCGGCGTCGCCGAAGAACTTGCCCAGGATGCGCTGGTCGCCGCGCTCGAGCAATGGCCCGAGTCCGGCGTACCGCGCAATCCAGGGGCATGGCTCATGGCCGCGGCGAAGCATCGCGCCATCGATCTGCTCCGCCGCAGAAAGCGCTTC
>JASHSD010000157.1 GCA_030036985.1 Bryobacteraceae bacterium | reverse complement strand
TCTGATCCAGATCGCGGGTCGTGTCGTTGTCGATCGAAGACCAGGGAAGATGCCGGAGGTCGCGAATTCCGTGTCCGGGTTCTGGCACGGGCTTCGCGCGCAGGGCGGCGATCTGCTGGTCCGTGCCGGGTGCGAAATCCGGGTCGAAACCCTCGTGGATCATCTCCCAGCGGGCTGCGGCGGCGAGATCGAAGGTTTTGGGATGAACCGCGGGCCTTGACATCAGCGGGGCCTTGATACACGCGCAAAACGGGCCGCGCCCGCGCCGCCGGAGTCGCTGGTTGCTTCGTTGCGTTGCGGCGCGGGACAGCGCCCTTTGCGCTTGAACCATAAGACGCGACTAAAGTCGCGTGCCCCGCGCGGGTAAACACAGGTCTTCAGCGCTTCAGGCCCGGATTTCACAATCCCGATCTTACGCTCCGGCGCGCTTGGTCTGGGCTCTGGCCGCCGCTCTTTTTACAGCCCACCTCTTCTTCAGCGCGTCGGAAAGCCTCTTACGGCCTTCGGGGGTCATTCCGCCGCTTTTCTTCGTCGCCTTGGAAGTGGCTTTGGAAGTGGCCTTGGAACGAACGGCGGAAGCGGCCCGCTTGGCGGCCCATCTTTTCTTCAGCGCTTCGGAGAGCCTGCGGCGGCCTTCGGGAGTCATGCCGCCTTTGCGCACGGGTCCGGGCCGACGGCCGGCCGATGTCGTCACAGCTCCCTCGGAGCCGCCAACGTCGCGCAGAGCGGTCAAAGCCCGCTCAATAGCTTCTCTTTGTTGTTCCAGTTTTTCGATAACTTCGTTCAGACCGTTTGTCATCTCGGCTCCTGCGACCTGGTAGGTCGGCCAAAACAAATCATAGCGCGTTCCTGGTGTTCTCTTATACCTTAGCCTAAGTTCCTTCCGGCACTTTTTGTAAAAGTGGGATCGGAATCACAGTTTTGAGAACATTATTCCGGTCCTTAGAAGGCCTCGGCTTCGAATTGCCGACCTGGATTTCTCACAAACCGGGCGTCGGGACGGGTCCCGGCGTGAGAATACATGCTGAAACAGACCAGACAAGGGGCTGCGACCGTTGGCATCGCTCTGTTATGGCCGCCGCCGCTTCGTTACGAGAACAAAATTCTCGTTGCGGCGGCCACAATGGTCTAAAGCATCCGCGGGATTCTGCCGATCTATGGTTGCATGAACGCTTCGATCGCAAAGATCTGCGATCCCCGATATCACAGCCTGGAAGAGGCCATAGAGACCGCCAGGCTTGCCGCGCAGCAGTCGACGAGGTTCGAACTGGATCTGGCCAGATTCCTGCAAACGCAGTGTCTGGCGGACCATCCGAATTTTCCGGTGGTTTTCCGCGGGCTGGAAGTGCTTGGAGGAATTGTGGACGAAAGCAGACTGGTGGTTCTGCTCAGGCCGTTCCTCAGGTCAAGAGACATGAGGATCCTATCCAAGTGCGTGCTGATCCTCGGACGCCGATCGCAAAGCCTCACATGGCTGCCGGCCATCATGAAGGAAACCGACGATCGTCTACGCGCCAACCTGATTGAATCGCTCTGGAGACGCCGGGAGCCGGGGTTGGAGGAGATGCTGAAGTGCGCGCTGAGCGACAGGCATCATCGTGTGGCGGCCAACGCGGTTCACGGATTGTATCTGCTGGGTTCGGAATTGTACGAGAAGGGTCTGGAGAGATTGCTCTCCAGCGCCGATCCGAATTTCAGGCGGGCGGCTATATGGGCGCTGCGGGAGGGAGATGGCCGAAGATCGCCGCTGAAATTCAAACCGCTCATTCGGGATCCGGATCCCGACGTGCGGCACGCTGTGTTCAAGGCTCTGGCGGCACTGCGGGAAAAAAGCACGGCAGATGAACCCTCACAGGCTGAAGCCTGTGCCACTGAAAGCCGAGGGGCCGGGACCAGTCCCGGCCCGACAGCCGCGAGTGCCTGCGCTGCATCAGTTGGCGGCGGCGCGGCCCCAGAGCTTGGCTGAAGCCAGTCTGGCGCCTTCGCTGAGCGCTTTCATCTTCATCCAGCAGAAGGGCGGAAAGACCGAGCCGAATCCGGCGAAGGTGCCGAAACCGCAGTCCGTTCCGGCCATCACCCGCTCTTTGCCGACGACTTCGGCATAGCGGACAATGCGCTGCGATATCACTTCCGGGTGCTCCACATAGTTGCTGTTGGCGCCGATAACTCCCGGGATCAGCACCTTGTCGGCGGGGAGCTTGATGGTCTTCCAGGCCTCCCATTCATGTTCGTGGCGGGGGTTGGCGCCTTCAATGAGGTAGGCCATCGGTTTGGCCTTGAGAACGATGGGGAAGATTCGCCGGCAGTCCATATCGTGGATGTGGGAGCCTTCATAGTTGCCCCAGCAGATGTGCATTCGGACGCGGTCGGCGGCGACGTTGGTCAAGGCGTGATTAATGGCTTCGACCTGCAGTTCCGCGTAACGCAGGAACTCTTCGTCAGTCAGGTTTTTGAAGCGTGAATGGCGGCCCATGGCGAGATCCGGGCAGTCGATGGAAAGGATCAGTCCGGAGTTGACAATGGTTTCGTATTCCGTCTGCATCGCGGTGGCGAGGGCTTCGAGATAGGCCTCGTGCGAGGGATAGTATTCGTTGGGCTGAAAGACGGCGATCGTTCCCGGCGAGACGGCGTTCATAAAACCTTCCTTGCCGGTGGGGGCGATGGCAGCTTTGATACGGGCGATATCGGCCTTCAGGGGATCGAGATTCTTGACGGCGATCGGTCCTTTGCAAACGGGGCGGCGATAGGTGGCTGAGTGGCCGGCTTTTACCAGGCGGTCGCGGTATTCGGGATAATCGTCAAGATCCTGGGGGGTGGGGCGGGCGGAATCGCCTTCAAATCCGGTGAGCCGGTGCCGGATGTAAGTGGCATAGCTGATCTTGCTCATTTCGCCGTCGTCGATGACGTCGAGGCCCGCCTCGACCTGGAGCCGCACGGTTTCGTTGACCGCTTTGGCGACGACGTCCTCGAAGTGCTTCGGGTCCACAGCCTCGCCCCGGTCCTGCGCGAATAAGACATCGACTACATCCTGCGGGCGGGGCAGGCTGCCGACGTGGGTAGTAAGAATGCGGTCGGTGCTGGTTTGCATCTGTTGTGATTGATTCTCCTTGGTAGATGATAATCCTCGTGCTTCGGTGCTAATGGGGCGGCGCTTCGGGCTTATAGGGGCCGTGACGCAGGCGGATATTGCGCAGCAGCAGGTTCAGCACGATGGCCGCGGCCATGATCACGGCGCTCGAAATGAAAATAAGGTGGATCCCGTGCACCAGTGCCACCGGAACATTGCCAAGCAGAGTCCGCAGCAAGTCCGGGCCGTTCGCATAATGGCCGAAGGCCGCGTCCAGCTGCGGACGGATTTGCGCGAGCATCAGGGGATTACGGAAGAGGCTCAGCAGACTGTCGGGAGTGCCTGGCGGCACGCCTTTCGGGAAATCGCGCTGGTAATTGGTGAGCAGCACGGCGCCGAACATGGCCACGCCGACCGTGCTTCCGATCGAGCGGAAAAACGTGGGCAAAGCGCTCGCCGCGCCCATATGCTCGCGCGATGCGGCATTTTGAATCGCCACGGTATAGACGGGCATCAGAAGACCCATTCCGATTCCCGCCACGAGCATGGCGGTGAGCACGGCGCTGCGCGTTGTCGCCACGCCCATGCGGGCGAAGAGAATCATGCCCGCCGTCACCAGCATGGAACCGACAACGGCGGAGGGTTTGTAGGTTCTCATCCGCAGGTTCATCTGACCGGTGACGATGCTTCCCACAACGGACGAGAGAAGGAGCGGCGTCAGCAGATTTCCGGATTCGGTGGCCGAAGCGCGCAGCACTCCCTGCATGAACAAGGGCAGGTAGATAATCACGGCGAACATGCCCATGCCGAGAATGAAGGAAGCCGCCGAACACATGCTATGACTGGAGCGCGGAACAGCACGAGGGGGATTAGCGGCTCTATCGCCCTGGTCTCCGCATAGATGAAAGCTGCGAGCATCACGGCGGCCACCACCAGCAGCGATTCGACCCGGAAAGAAGCCCAGCCGTATTCCGTCACCCAGGTCAGCGCCAGAAGCAGGGGTACGATCGAGAGGATCAGCGCGCTAACGCCCGCCCAATCTACGCGCCGTTTGATGCCTTCGGGGCGCCAGTAGGGGAAGTAGAAGTAGATGGCCGCGATGGCGACGATGCCCACCGGCAGGTTCACGTAAAAGCAGGCGCGCCAGGAAATGTGGTCCGTAAGCCATCCCCCGAGAGTGGGGCCGAAGATGGAAGACAGGCCGTAAGTGGCCGCGAAGAAGCCCTGGTATTTGCCGCGCTCGGCGGGGGAAAATATGTCGCCGATGACGGTGAAGGCCAGGCTCATCATCATGCCGCCGGCGACGCCCTGGAGGCCGCGGGAGATGATCAGCTGGTTCATGCCGTCGAGGGGCACGGGCAGCTTGCCCGCGGCCCCGCACAGCGCCGAAGTGAGCATGAATCCGCCCGCGCCGCCCAAAAAGAACCACTTGCGTCCGTAGATGTCGGAGAGCTTGGCAAAGATGGGGATGGCTAGAGTGGAGGTTAATAGGTACGTGGTCGAGACCCAGGGATAACGGTCGAAGCCGGAAAGCTGGGCGATGATTCGCGGTTCGGCCGTGCCCACGATGGTCTGATCGAGCGACGCGAGCAGCACCGAGAGCAGCAGACCGGTCATGGAGCCGAGCAGTTGACCCCACGTCAGACGTACGATTCCCGACGTGTGAAACTCAGTCTGGACGGCGGTGCTCATGGGAAGGCTTTCCCCAGTATCCCCGATTCGGCATTATCGGGTTCAACGCTGGCACTTGGGGCAGAAATGCGTGCCCCGCTGCGCGACCAGTATCCTTTTGATTGCGGCGCCGCATTTCACGCAGGGTTGGCCGGTGCGGCGATAGACCCGGTGCGAAAGCTGGAAACTTCCCTTCCGGCCTTCGGCATCGACGTAATTGGAAACGGAAGAACCGCGGCTCTCGATGGCTTCCGCCAGCACTTCGCGCATGGCGTTCCAGACACGTTCGACGCGATCGCGGCGCAAGGAATTCGCGAGACGCTTCGGATGGACGCCTGCGCGGAAGAGCGCTTCATCCGCATAGATGTTGCCGACTCCGCGAACTACCGCCTGATTCAGCAGCACCGCTTTGATCGGCGCATGCCGGGCTTTCAGGCGCGCGGCGAAATCTTCGAGCGGGATATCGAGCGGTTCGGGACCGAGCGCGGCCACGCGCTCGGGCAACTTCGCGCCGTACTCGATGCGGCCGAACTGGCGCTGATCGTCGTAGTGGAGAACGCCGCGGTCGAGCGTGAAAACGGCGTGTGTCCATTTGGTGGATGGCGCGTCGATGAGAAGCTTGCCGGTCATGCCGAGGTGGACCACCAGATAACCGCGATCGAGGCGGATCGCGATGAATTTGCCGTAGCGTTCCACGCCTTCGATGCGGCGTCCGGCGAGCGCTTCGGCGGTGGTCAGCGGCGAGCCCAATAAGACGCGGAGTTGCGTGAATTCGGCGTTGAGAATGCGGCGGCCGGCGATTGCGGGCCGCAGCGTGCGGACCACCGTTTCGACTTCCGGCAGTTCAGGCATCGGGGATATCGACGAGTATTTCGCCGTTTTCGACCCGCACCGGATACGTCGGAACGCGAATGGCTTCGTTGAAATCGCAGGCGCCGGTGGCGGAATTGAATTGCCACAGATGGAACGGGCAGGTCAGGAGTTGACCTTCCATTGCGCCGTGGCCCAGCGGTCCGCCTTGATGCGGGCAGACTCCGCTGAGCGCGCGGATGTCTCCGTTGACGTTGCAGAGCGCGTAGGCGTCGTCGCCGCGGAGGATCTCGATTACCGAACCGGGCGGGAGTTCGGCGAGTGTTGCGAATTTCTGGAAGGGCAACTTTCAGTGTAATGGTGCAGGGGCCGGGATAGTCCCGGCAGGCACAAGTGCCTGCGCCACGTGAGGGTTCAGTAAAATGGGCGGGTAGTGGATTTTCTCGCGGGTCTCAATCCCCAACAACGTGAAGCGGTCGCGACAACCGAAGGTCCGGTGCTTATCCTCGCCGGCGCGGGCAGCGGGAAGACGCGCGTCATTACGCATCGCATTGCGCATCTGATCAGCGCGAAGCTTGTGCCGCCTTCGGCCGTGCTGGCTGTGACCTTTACGAACAAAGCCGCGGGCGAAATGCGGTCTCGCGTTACCGCGCTGCTCGAAGAGATGGCGCTCACGTCGAGTCCGCTGATTTCGACGTTCCACTCCTTCTGCGTGCGCCTGCTGCGGCGCGACGGCGATGCGCTGGCGTCGGTGCGTCCCGGCTTCACGCGGACGTTTTCCATTTACGACGACGAAGACCAGCTCTCGATAATCAAAGCCGCTTACAAGCGGATGGGCCTTGATGAGAAGGAGATGCCCTGGCGCGCCACGCTTTCGCAGATCAG
>JASHSD010000156.1 GCA_030036985.1 Bryobacteraceae bacterium | reverse complement strand
GAAATTCCTTCGCCTCGTAGACCATCCGGTGCAGCTTGCGCATCTCGTCCCTGATGGCGGAATCGCCGCGCTTGTACGCCTCGACGCGCTTTTCCACGATGCCGAGAGATGGCCGGACTTTGCCCGTATACCAGAGCATGAGATGCTCTTCCAGATCGTGCAGGACTTCGGACGAAAGACGCAGCGGCGTCACGTTCACCATGTCTCGGGAGAACTCGATGAGATTGAAGCCGCCGAAAGTGGTTGCGTACTGATCCTGCTTGCCGCCCGCAATGCCCAGATCGATTCGTTCGACTGTGTAGTTGAGTTCCGCCATATCGTAGGGGTCGAGCACAACCCCGAGATATTCGGCCATGCCGCCGAGAATCGCCGCTGTCACCGCAGAGGAACCGCCGAGACCGCTGCCGCGCGGGGCCTGGCTGCGCAGGTGAAGTTCGAGCCCCTTATGCGCGCCCATGCGCCGAATGGCGGTGTTGACGAGGTCGAAAATACCGTCCTTTTCCGATCCCGAATCGTTCAGTTTGTAAGAAGTATTGTGGCCCGTGTCGAGAGCGCTGATGTGGATGGAATCGTCGGTGCGCGGATAAATCGTGGCTGAGGCATAGCGCGTGATCGTGCTGGAAAGGACCGCCCCGCCGTGCTCCTCGTAATAGTGAGGCAGATCGGTGCCGCCGCCGAGAAAGCTGATGCGCAGAGGCGCCCGCGCCCGAATCACCGTGCTCGAATTGACCGAGTCCCGATGATACAGAATCGACGCCGGCGTCGAAGTCACTGTACTCATGCTTCTTCCTCAGACGTTCATGAAGCGCCCGCGTCCCAGCATTTTATACCCTTTGAGCAGTTCCGGAATGCCCGCATCAATGGACCGGCAGGCTTCAAATCCCGCCTCGCGCAGTCTCTGGTTGGAGACGATGTAGTTGCGCTTGTCCGGATCCGTGCCGATTTCGGAGTAATGAATGAAAAAGCGCGGCACGTATTGTTTGATCTTTTCCGCGAGTTCTTCTTTCGAGAGATTGGCGTCGTCGAGGCCCAGATTGAAGGTTCGCCCCACCATGGCGCTTTCGTTGCGGATGCAATGAATGAAGCAGTCGGCCACGTCGCGAATATGCACGTAGTTCCGCTTGAAATGCTTTTCGAAAATAATCAAATAGCCGTCGGTGACGGAGGCATAAACGAAGTGATTCACCAGCAGATCGAGCCGCATGCGCGGCGAAATGCCGAACACCGTGGCCAGGCGCAACGTGATGGAATTGCCGCTGTCGAGGACGGCTTTCTCGGCGTCCGACTTCGTGGTTCCATAAAGCGAGATCGGCTCGAGCGGCGTTTCCTCGGTGCAGTAGACATCGCCCGACTTCGTGCCGTAGCCGCTGTTCGTCGTCGGATAAACGATCAGCTGGTCCTTCGACCGCAGCCTGGTAATCATCCGGACGGCGTCCAGATTCACCGAGGTCGCCATGATGGGGTCGCGCGAACAGGCGGGCGCGCCCACAACGGCCGCGAGCGGAATAATGACATCCGCGCCTTTCAGCGCCTCGGGCACGAGCTTTTCGTCGCGCGTGTCGCCCAGCACAAAATCGAAATCGGGATTGGCGCAGAGATGGAAAAGACTCGGCTCGAAGCACATCCTGTCGAGCGCGCGAACCTTGAAGCCCGCGTCCAGCAGGTGTTCGCAGAGAATGGAGCCGATGTAGCCGGCGGCCCCGGTAATCAGGACGGTCTGTTTCATGTGTGGCCGTGTCCGCTCAGGACGCGTTGCCGGTCAGGGAGCGGGCGGAAAGTTGGCGCTCGAGTTGTCTGTAGCAGATCTCCAGACCCTCGCGGAGCGAAACTTTGGGAACCCAGCCGTCCAGCACTTCTTTGGCTCGGGAGCAATCGAGAGCCTGGCCCCAGATGACGGTGGGATGGGAAGCGTCGAATTCTATTTCGATGTCTTTTCCGGAAATGCGGATGATTTCGCGCGCCAGATCCCCGATGGAAATTCGGCGCTCGGCGCCGAGATTCAGCGGGCCGATGAACTGTTTCTCCGCCAATTTCTCGACCGCGATCAGGAACCCTTCGACGATGTCGCTGATATAGCAGTAGGAGCGCGTTTCGACGCCCGTGCCCAATACGCGATACGGTTTGCGTTCGGGAAATTCGATGGCGCGGCGAATGAAAACGGGGATGGCCGATCCGGTGGCCAGATCCACATCCTGGCTGGGGCCATACGCCCCAATAATACGAACGATGGCGGCGCGCAGATCCGTTCCCTGCGCGATGGCGTATTCGATCTGTTTTTCGCCCAGCAGCTTGGCCCAGCCGTAGGAAAGCTCGGGATGCGCGGGAATGGCCTGGTCCTCGTGGATCAAAGGAGCATCGGGACTGGTCTGCAGCTCGATGGGATAGATATGGGCGCTGCCCGCATAGAGGTACCGGGCGACGCCGGCCTTCATCGAAGCCTGAAGCACGTTGGCGTCGATTTGCGAGTTATCGAACAGAACCTCGGCCGGCCGCGAAAGATAATAACCGATTCCGCCGACCTTCGAGGCCAGATGAAAAACGACTTCCACGTCGCGACAGACGCGTTCGCAGGCCGCGGGATCTCGCAGGTCTTCGTTTCGGAAATCGACGTCCGCGCCGAAAACATGTTTGCCGCGCTCGAGGTTATCGGCCACGCGCACGGAAGCGCCCTTGCGCGTGAGGGATTCCACCAGATGTGCGCCGATGAAACCGGCCCCGCCGGTCACCAGAATGCTTCGATTATTCCAATAAGTCACGTTCGTTAGCTTACATCTTCGACCGATTATTTTTCGGTGGGGCCGAATTGTCGCAGGCCGGTCAGCTGCGCGGCCAATAACATCACGAAGGTGGGATTGCCCAGCAGATAACGCCGCCAGAGGCGCCGGGGTTCCGTGCACAACCGAAAGAACCACTCAAGCCCGATCGACTGCAGCCAGTGCGGGGCCTGCGGTTTGGCTCCGGCGATGAAGTCGAACGCGGCGCCGACGGCGAGGACCGGCATGTTCAGAATCCGGTAATGATCGTGCGCCCAAAGTTCGTGTTTGGGACAACCCAGGCTCACGAACATGATGCGGGCGCCCGATTCCTGTATGCGGCGGATGGTCTCCAGGTCTTCTTCCGCAGTCGGGGGCCTGTAAGGCGGCGAGTAAGCGTAAGCTACCTTGAGACCCGGCCAGCGTTCGCCGCAGCGCTCCACCAACTGTTCGAGAGTTTTCTCGGAAGCGCCGTAGAAACCGACGGGAATATCCGAAACCGCCGCGACATCCAGTATTCTCTCGGTCAACGTCGGACCGTAGACGCGCTGCGAATTGCGGACGCCGAGCAGCGAAAGGGACCAGACCAGCGGCATTCCATCGCTCGTCACGAGGGTCGCGGTATCCATCACCCGGCGGAAGGACGGGCTTCGGTGCGCCTCGAGCACGGTCTGCACGCATGCGGGGCACAGCCAGAACGCCTCGCGCCGCTCGGCTGCGCGGATCACCTGAGCGGTCGCGTCGGCGTAGGTGGATGCATCCACGCGCAGGCCTACGATGCGGCGATGGGGCTGCGCTTGAGTGGGGTTGCCGGACATGTCATCCGCGAGACTGGTAAACACTTTGCTCGGCCTGAGCGTCGAGTTTCCCGCTCTTCCGCCAATCGCTGAAATCGCGTTCCAGGAGCTCTTCGAGGAGAGCGATATCGTCTCGAAACTCGCCGATCAATTCCATCCGGAAGTCCTCGCTCAGGGCCGGCTTGTCGACAGGCTTCAGATTGCGGGCGAACAGCCATTCCACGGCGTAAATGCCATGGCGATTGAGAAACGGCTTGAGCTGGGATCTGATATTCTTCAAAAACGGATGCTCCCGGACTGAGCGGGTCAACCGCGCTGCCGTGATGCTTTTGGGCCGTGAGTAAACGTTTTCCCGCAGAAAATCGGCCCTGCCATCGTCGTGCACACCGAGGAAATCGACGATTCGCTTGTACGAAATTCTTGGGTTTTCCTGAAGATCTTCGTAGACGAGAACGAGCCGCTGTTGCGGGGGAACGATCTCGAAAAGTCTCCGCACCTGCGCGCCGACGCTGCAGATGATCCTGTATTGAAGGGCTCGCGGATCGTGACACAGTCCGGACAATCTTTTTCCCGCCGCCCGGTCGGCTTGCGCACGCCAGGCGAGCTCCGGCTCCAGGAGATCCTCGTCGAGGTTTTTTACGCATTGATTGTGCCACGAAATAAACATGTCGATCGGGTTGCGAACCGAGGCGATCGCTTTGACTTCAGGGCATCTTCGAACAATCGCCGGAATCGCCTCCTCGGAGCTGAGGTACATTACCGACCCGTCTCCGCGCAGCTGCGATTCGGCGGCATTCCTGTACAGCCGGTCGTACGCCTCAAGTGACACCACAGGCCGGCGCCCCGAATATTCGAAGGCGAAGTAATGCGGTTCTTTGATGCCCGGAAGATAGAGATCCTTATGCAGCTGGAGCGTTTTGTAGATCGCCGTTGTTCCGCATTTGGGCGCGCCGGCCAGGATGAAGTCCGGTGGAGGATGCCTCATCACCGCTTCCAACGATATGGGTTCCAACGATCGGACATGTCGGCGAATCGTATGTGCGCGGTCTCCGAACGGAGCGGCCATGTGTGTAGTCCCGAATGACCGGGATTCAGGTTATTGAGCGCGTTCATTGAGTGTCGGTTGACTGAGCGACGCAGGAGTTATGAAATTCGACAGCGCCTTGAAGCAAATCCTCGGGGATGCGCGACCCTCGTGTTCACGTCAGGCGAGCTTCACGGCGAGGCACTGATTCCCGATCAGTTCGATGAGCGGCTCCGGTTTATCGGCGAAAAATTCGGTAAATGCGCTGGTGGCGCCTTTGGAGACGAGAAAGTCGTGACCGAGAATAATGCCTCCGGGAGACATGCGCGGGTAGAGAAAGCACAGGCTGTCCAACGTTCCCCGGTACAAGTCCACGTCGAGATGCACGAATGAGAATTTCTCGGACGCCACGGCATCCCCCGTTTCCTGCGGAAATAAGCCCGCATGGAACACCACGTTATCTTCGCGCAGGTAAGCCCTCACCGAATCGACGGGACAGCCCAGCGTGCCTTCCTCGAAAATGTCCGCCGAGTCGCGATCCGTCAACGGCGGCAAACCCGTAAACGTGTCGAAAAGGTGTAATGTTTTCTCGGGACATATGGTGCTGATGATGTGAGCCGACGCGCCGAAGGCGACGCCGATCTCGGCCATGCAGCCTGGAACGCGGCGCGACGCGATCACCGCGGTTACGAGCTGCGCGGCGTCGTATTCGCTCAGCAGAAGCGGCCTCGACTGCCTTACTGACGCAAGCATTTTCAGCCGCTGGGGCCGTTCGCCGCGACCGTATGGAACGATGAGCGCCCCGCGGCGAGCGGCGAATGCTCTTATAGCCTCCTTGGTTTGCCGCCGAAGTTGCGTCAGATTCATAAACCCGGTTCAGCCGCGGCTTCGTACCCGAGAACTCGCGAGTAGATTCCCATGAGCAGGTCGTAATTTCGTTCGGCAGTGTATTTCAGTTCGAATTCATTGCGTGCGGACGCCCGCATGCTGTACATCTCTTCAGTCCGATCGAAGGCGCTTCGCATTGCCCGGGCGAGCGACCCGGCGTCTCCCGGTTCGACATGGCGGCCATTGCGCCCTTCGGTTATCATTTCCGTCATTGACCCCAGATCACTCGCAATCACAGGGGTGCCCCGGGAGAGAGCTTCGACGATTATCCTCGGCATCCCCTCGTACCAGGTCGACGGGAATACTAAAGCTCTGGCGTCGCCCAGGAGCCGATATATCTCTTCGAGCGGCCGTCTTCCCAAGTGGACAATCGATGGCGTTTGAGATGCTTCGCGAGCCACCAGCGCCGCCAGCGGCCCTTCACCCGCTACTATCAGCCGCCCGGGACAGGCGGCGGTCTTCCAGGCGTCGATCATCACCTTGGTTCCCTTCTCCTCCGTCAGGCGTCCGACAAACAAGAGGTAGTCGCCCTTACCTTCGCCGGGACCCGGATCGGGCCAAACGAAATTAGGCTTCACCGCCAGGCGCTCCGCGGGAAGGCCGCCTTCGATGAACTTTTTTCTCGCGAAATCCGTGAGCGCTATAAACATATCGATCCGGGTACGCCACGTCTTCAGAAGATTATGGAACGCCAGCATTGAGGCGACGGCAATCGTTGCCGCTCTGCTGTGCCTGTAACAGCTATGGAGAACCCCCGGCCAGGGTACCAGCTTGCCGCAACAATCTTCACAGACCCGTTGATCGCGAAAAAAAGTCCCGTTTGGGCAAAGCAGCCTGTAGTTGTGCAACGTTTGGATGACACGCACATTGCACTTGCGAGCCGCATAGTAGACCGACGGCGAAGCAACCGGGAAGAAATTGTGAACGCTCACCAGATCGGGCTTCCAGGAACGAATTTCTTTGAGCGTACGCTGGTACGATGGCCAGGACCACGCGGTCTGTATTCCGATCGCGGCCGCGTTGAACGGATTGATGCCGTCATTGTCGAATTCGATCGCTCGCACCTGATGGCCGTGAGCGGCCAGCAGGCCGGCCTCAGCTTCGCGGCACTCGTCCTCGCCGCCGCGAATTTGATATTTGTTGTGGATCGTCAGTATTCGCACGACGCGAATCCCGCCCTCAATGCTCCTGATTTGCTGCCTTCGAAGGAGGATGCCCGGACTCTCATCTGTCGGATGCGCCCCCCGTGCCCAGTCCCGTCCACGTCCCGTTCACGAGGACGACCCACGCCCCGGTCCCTCCGCCGGAAACGCTTCCGCCGCTCACTTTGCAGTCGGAGCAATAGTTGCTCGTTCCGTTCAGCGCTCCGCCGAGATTCTTAAAGCTGACGGGTGTGACCGTCCAATCGGTGGCAGGAGAGGATTTCACGGGAGACCAATACATCGGATCGGGAGGCGCCTGCTTTGTGTTTCTTGCGGCCGCCGCAAAAACGGCGCCACCCGCGGTTACGAGTTCTCCAGCCGGGTAGACCCTCGTGTCGTCCCACGGAAGAGCTGTTATTGCCAGCGACCGGTTGCCGTGATAACCGATATGGGCGGTGGCCGGATAGTTGCCGATCGAAGCGAGATTTATGTACCTGTTTGTATCGATCTCTTCCTGTTCAAACGCGGGACCGGATTCCCAGAACGCCGTCCCGAACGGGCTGGTGGTTTCATTCAGAAATGTGTTGCCGGAATATGTATTGCCGGGCGTATTCAGGGAATGACAGATTCCACCCTTCCATGCAAATGAACCGGGAACCGGCGCCGCACTGAGCACGAGTTCGTTACCGACGATACGCACAGGACTGGTGGCCTTGGCCAATGCGATGGAACAATAGTCCGGATTTGCGGAATCGTCGGGCCAAAACCCGGGCGTGCGCGAAATGTGATTGTCCGTTACCCGGTCTCCGGCCGCATCGCCCGGGGATCCGCCGCTACCCAAAACGATTCCGTTTGCCCGCGGATTCACGCACGTGTTTCCGTCGATTAACGCGTGATCCACGCGGTAGGTGTAGTTTTCGACAATACAGGCGGAGTTCGGCGCTATGAATGTGTTATCGGTGATTCTGAAATCGTGACCCCCGAACGAGATGGAATCGGCAAAGCCTGTGACCTGACTGTTCGCGATTGTTCCATAATCCGAAAAGAACTCAATACCGATACCATTCCTGACGTATGGACCCTGCCTGCAGACGACTCCGTCGATAAGTACGCCGAGGTCGAGACTCTCGGGTAGCGCACCGGCCTTATTCATGGTGCTTCCGGTCAGGCAGAAATAATTCGCGCTCCGCAGATTCTCCAGAATGCTGTGGGTGACCTCGATGCGGCCCAGAAGCACGCCCTGGATCTCGACGCTGTTGCGCCAGGTATTGCTGGTGTGAATACCTGAAAGACTTACGTTGCCCATTCCCGCGCTTGTATCGCCGAAGATGTGTATCGGATTATCGGAGCTGAATGTGTCGAATTCCAGATTGGACAACGTGCTCGACGCGACGGGATCGCGAATCAGTATTCCCTCCGCTCCGCCATTAACCAGGACTTGCCCGTTTCCAAAGTCACTGAAGCGGCTGTCGTGAATGAAGACAGTGCTTTGGGCTGCGTATACTCCCCGGCACAGGCCAAAGTTGCGAAACTGCGCATGGGAAATTTCGAGTCTTTTGATTCCCCGCGCCTGGATGGCGAGGCACCCCGTCCAGGCGTGTTCCTTTCGCTGTCCGTCGAAGGTAAGGCCGCTGATGGTTACGTTATCGACGCCCGACGCTGTGAACGCCGCTGTATTGGACGCTCCCAGCCTGATTGTGGCTCCGGCTCCCGCAAGAATTGTGATTGAGTGAGTAATGACATAGGAAGCCGTCACCGTCTCCGACCATGCAGGGGGGACCGTGATGGTGGCGTCGGCGGGAGCGGCTGCAATCGCCGCCCTCAAGGTAGGAAACGCGGACGCAGTTCCCGGGGAGCCGGATCCGGGGTATAAGAGAACCCCGGACTGCGGGGGCTGCTGGGCGGAAGATCCCGCGATCTGTGCGCTGTACACCGCGAGCGCCGGCAGACTGATCCAGGCCAATCGGGTCATCTGTCCCGCCTTCGCGGCTTTGACCGGCCCAGCCGGGCTGTTTCGGCATAAAGTCGGTCCCACGCCTGCACAAAGCGTTCGACGGTATAACCTTCAACGGCCCCCCGGGAGTTCAATCCAATCTCCCGTCGGGCTTCGGACGACAGGCACAGAAACTTTGCGACCGCGTCAGCAATTGCATCGGGGCTGCATTCTTTGATGAAAAATCCCGTGTGACCTTCGAGCGCGTATTCCTCGACGCCGTTCAGATGTGTCGTGATGAGAGGAAGCGCGCTGCAGGCCGCCTGTATGGCCACCGCCGGGAAGACTTCATATCGCGACGGCAGGACAAACGCATCAGCCGCCCAAAGAAACGGCCGAATGCTTTCGTGCCGCCCCGCGAAGACGACCCGGCCGGCGACGTTTCCGGCCTTCGCTCGCTCTCGATAGGGCTCCAGCGACCCCTCACTTCCGCCGACAACCAGCAGTTTGGTCGAATGCAGGCGTTCGTCCGCAAGGGAGTCGATTAAAATTCCCAGCCCTTTCCTCTCAAAATCTCCCAGCGCGGCGAAAACCAGGCAAACATCCCCTTCCGAAAGGCCCACGTCGGCTCTGGCTTTCGATCGATCGCAGGTCGATGGAGGCCAGATGCTCGTATCGACCGCATGCGATATCAGTCTGATTTTTTCGGGATCCAGGTTATGGCTAGAGATCAGTTCTCGCCGAAGTCCGGCGGAAGGAACGACGACCACAGGGGCCTTTTTATAGTCGCGACGTTCAAAGAAGCTTCCGGCGTGGCGCGTGGCCGACTGTGCCAAACTGCGCAGACTATTCAGATCGGTCTTGTCCCGGGTGTTGTTCAGGTAATGCCGGTTACAAAAGTGAGCGTCCGCAATCTGGACATAGCCGAAGACAGCATCGCTCGCCTGCACGATGTCAAACCTGGAGCGTCTGATTACGCGCTGCCAGAAGTACAAGAGGCGCGCAAACAGGCGGAACGTAAATACGATCGCCAGGACCGGCCGGGCGGGAGACGGAACCCTTATCCAACGGATCCTTTCGGGGCAGGGATTGTCAAACCTGACCGCAAAAACGGTGAAGTCGTATTTATCGCACAGGTGCTCCAGCAGCAACCGGTTTACTCTGC
>JASHSD010000155.1 GCA_030036985.1 Bryobacteraceae bacterium | reverse complement strand
AGCGCGCTGGACGCAAACTGGTAACCGCGATGGAAACGGGAAACCGGCTACTCCTCCTTCCCGCTGCAAGGCCGGCACGTACACGTTCAGGTACATCCGGTCAATGCCTTCGATCTCCAGGCTGACGTGCTCTCGAATCACTTCGGCGACGGTTCGTGGGATACTCATGGGCGGCTCCGGTTGACACCGGCTCTTCGCGACCGAACACCGCTTGGCGGTCCAATGAACGGAACTGCTCTTTTCAGTTCCCAGCTCGACCGGAGCCAACCCCTGGATTATCTGATATCCCCCAATCCCGCGATGAAGTAACCCAAGACCGCAGCTTGCTAGACTGACGCACAGATGGCGGAACTGGAGATCAGGCCGAGCCCGAAGATGCTGCTGCGGGTCGCCGCGATTGTCCTGCTGGCCGTTTTGCTCTCCGGCACGGAAATGTATCTGCTGGCGGGCGGCGTCGCGGACGTATTCGCCCGCCGAACCACGCTCACAACTTACATGGCCGACGCCGACGGCCTGACCACCGACTCCGAAGTGCGGCTGAGCGGTATTGATATCGGCGCCGTTCAGAATGTGGACCTTTCGGGTTCGCTCGACCCCCAGAAGGTCGTGCGCGTGCGGATGCGGGTTTTGACCCGGTTCCTGAAATATATCCCCTCCGATTCGCAGATCGACGTGAACGCCGATACCATCGCGTCAGCGAAATTTATTGAATTCTCAGAGGGGAAAAGCGCCCTTCCGCTCGCCGAAAACGCGGTCGTGCAGAGCCAGCCGATGCCTCTCGCCACGGACCGCGCCGACCTGATGCAGTTAATCCAGGACAGGCTCGCACAGATCGATCAGATCCTCGCCGAAATGTCGTCGCCAAATACCCAAATCGGCAATTTCGTTCTAACTGATACGGTATACCAGTCGGTGCTCGACGGCATCACCGATTTTGACAACGCCCTGCACGATTTTCTGAATCCGCGCAGCCAGCTCGGACAGGCCATCTATTCGCCGGCGCTGTACGAGCAGATACGCGCCTTCCTCGCGCGGATCGAGGGCGTGCTGGTCCCGATTCAGAACGGCGAGGGGCTGGCGGGGCGCCTGTATGCAAGCGACGAAACGTATAACGAATTCGTGCGGGACATCGGCGATTTCCACGCCACGCTGGCGGATGCCAATGCGGGGAAAGGCCGGTTCGATTCGATGCTTCAGAGCGACGCCGCATACTCCCAGATGGTGCGCCTGCTCGAATCGACGAATGCGATGCTGGATTCGCTGAACGCGGGTGAAGGCGCGAGCGGCCGGCTGCTCGCGAATGCCCAGCTTTATGAATCGCTGAATGGCCAACTACGCCACATGGCGGCGACCCTGCGCGACATGCGCGAGCATCCGCAAAAGTACCTTCGGATTCGTCACAAGATCTTCTAAGACCGCTTCTGAGTGGTCGCGTCAAAAACAAAGGACTTGTGCGATCCCCTCAAGGTTCTACCTTGCCACAGGCGAGAGCTATGCTCCCTTGCGGTCGCGCATTTCCGAGCCGGGGCGCCCTCAGGGCCCGTAAGGGAGTGGTTTACAGAGTTTTCAGATAGGCGATGACGTTCGCCTTTTCCTCGTCGGAAAGGATGTCCTTGTACGCCGGCATGCCGTTGCCGCCTTCATTGATCTTGGTGAGAATGTTGGCGTCCGTGACCGGCTTGTCCGCAGTCGCCATTTTGCTTTTCTTGAACAGGCCCTTGAATCCGGGGCCCATCTTCACATCGGTGCTGTCCGAGTTGTGACAGACGCTGCAGTTATTATCGAAAACTTCCTTGCCGGCCTTGGCGTCGCCCTTCTGCGCATACAAGCTGGAACCGGCGACGAGGATAGCCGCGCCGACCAGCAGCGTGATGGTTTTGTTCATGTAGCTCCTTAATCCGCTAGTCTACAAGATGCGCTCCGGCGATAATAGGGGTTGGGCCGTTCGGCCTTCAGACTCGCCCGAAATACGTGAAGAAAATCCGCTCAGTCCTGTTCTCCGCCCCCGCGGTCATTCTGGCGACAGCCTTCATGGCTGTGGTTTCCCTGATCTGTTCGTTTTGGGACCGGGGCGGCCGCGCGCAACATCGCATGGCGCAGATATGGGCGCGGATTCTCCTGGCAGTCTGCTTTGTCGATCTCGAAGTAAAAGGCGCCGGGAAGCTGGATCCGGACGCGAGCTACGTGGTAGTGGCGAACCATGC
This sequence comes from Bryobacteraceae bacterium, assembly GCA_030036985.1. Taxonomy (GTDB): domain Bacteria; phylum Acidobacteriota; class Terriglobia; order Bryobacterales; family Bryobacteraceae; genus BOG-234. The sequence continues at coordinate 3,933 of JASHSD010000155.1, read as the reverse complement.
GAGCTACATGGATATTCCGACGCTTTATGCGGCCGTCGATCTCCAGCTTCGGTACTTCGCCAAGAAAGGCCTCTTCTCAATTCCGCTGCTCGGCTGGCATCTCTCCCGCGCGGGGCATCTGCCCGTGGTGCGGGGCGATGCGCGGGCGTCGCTGAAATCCCTCACCGAAGCGGCGAAGCTGATTCGCGAGCGGGGGATTTCCCCGGTGCTGTTCCCCGAGGGCGGCCGGTCCGAAAGGGGGATTCAACCGTTCAGGGAAGGCGCCGCGTATCTGGCGATCAAAGCGGGCGTGCCCGTCGTGCCGGTTGGGCTGGTGAACGTCCGTGGTGTGCTGCCGATGCACTCGATGCTGCTGCGCCCGGCCGCGGTGAAGGTCCGCGTCGGGGAACCGATCCCGACCGCCGGCATGACCCCGCACGACCGCGGACGGTTGAACGAAATACTACAGGAGCGAGTCACCGAACTGGCGGGCGAATTGCCGGTTCACGCGAACGCATGATCGAAACCATACCCCAGCTTCTGCGCCACGCCGCCGCGCAGCATGGCGACAAACTCGCGCTGCGCCAGCCTTCGGGCAAGCACGTGGCGACGTGGACGTGGAAGCAGTATCTCGAAGCGGCGCAGGAGATCGCGGGCGGTCTGCGCGCGCTCGGTCTCGGCAAAGGCGACCACGTCGCGCTCTGTGCGGAGACCAGCGCACGGTTTTACCTCGCCGATCAGGGCATTCTGATGAACGGATCGGTGGCCGCGGCCCTTTATCCCAGCTACCCTGCCGATGAACTCAGGCGCACCATCGCCATGGCCGACGCGAAGGCGCTCTTCGTGGACGACCCGAAGATGCTCGCGAAGCTTAAAGATGCGCCGGTCGCGCATTTCATCCTGTTGAACGGCGAAGCGGAAGGAGCGCTGTCGCTGGACGGATTGCGAAAGCTGGGGCGTGAATCGGGCGCGAGCGCATTTGAGGTAAAGCCGGAGGACAACGCGATCCTGTATCTGACTTCGGGGGCGACGGGCGAACCGAAGATGGTGGTGGTCACGCATGGCGCGATTGCGGCCAACGTCAACATGGGTCCGGCCGTGCTGCCGCTGACGCCCGACGACATCACCATCGCCTTCCTGCCTTCCGCCCATATCGCGCAACGCGTGGTAGTGGAGATTCTGCCCATTCTCAGCGGATCGCCGGTCTCGTTCGCGGAAAGTTTGTCGAAGCTGCAGCCGGAGATGAAAGTGGTGCGGCCGACGTGGTTTCTCGCGCCTCCGCGGGTGTGGGAGCGAACCTATACCAGCATTCGCGCGGAGCTTCATAAGCAGCCGGCAGTGGTGCGGAAGGCTTTTTTCGGCGCGCTGGGGCTGGGCCTGGCGGCGGCGAAGTACAAGCGCGTCGGCAGGAAGGTTCCCGCGCATATCCGTATTCCGCTGCAGCTGGGACATCGGCTGTTCTTCAATAAAATTCGCGACCGCTTCGGCGGACGGCTGCGCGTGGCCGCTTCGGGAGCGGCGCCGCTGGGCGCGGACCTGGCCGAATTCTACGAAGCGATCGGCATGCCGCTGGTGGAAGGCTACGGACTCACCGAAGGCGGAGTGGCGGCGCTCAATCCGCTCGACGAACCGCGTCCCGGCAGCATCGGCAAGGCGCTGCCGGGCGTGGAATTCCGGATCGGACACGAAGGCGAACTCCTGATCCGCAGCGCGTGTCTTTCGCGCGGATACTACAAAGACCCCGAGGCGACCGCGGAGGTGCTGCGCGACGGCTGGCTGCACACCGGCGATATCGGGACCATCGATTCCGACGGTTACATCTACATCACGGGCCGAAAGAAGGAATTGATCGTCTCCTCGAACGGCAAGAAGATCTTCCCGTCGCGGGTCGAGACGATGTTCAAATTCGAGCCGCTCATCAGTCAGGTGGTGCTGGCGGGCGACCGGCTGCCGCATTTGGTTGCGCTTTTCACGATCCACGCCCCGACAGCGGAAACGATTCGGGGGGCGAGCAATCCCGGCGTCCCGCTGCACGAGTCGCCCGAGGTGCTGGCCGAAGTGCAGAAAATTGTCAACCGCGTCAACAAGCAGTTGGCGCCCTTTGAACAGGTGAAGCGCTTCCGGGTCCTGCATCGGGAATTCACGATCGAGCAGGGCGAAGTGACCGCGACGATGAAGGTGCGGCGCAAACAGGTGCTGGAAAACTTCGGCGCGGAACTGGAGTCTTTGTATCAGTTGAGCGCCTCCGGGCGCGGAGGCGAATAGCCGCTCGGAATTAAGGACCTGTCGCAGAATAACCCCTCTTAACCACTCCCTTGCCGTCGTGGCTCAGAAGCCCATTCCGAGCCGCGCGCGCAAGCAAGCGGTTTTTTCGCAAAAAAATTGGTTATTTTGACAGATCCTAACTGGCCAACCCCGCGGCATGCCGACCGGATTTGCGTGAAACGGAGACGCGGCGCTGAGCTGCTGCCGCAGGGGCGTGGCGCGCGCCGCCGTCGGAGACTACTTGTTTGCCCGTATCGCCTCCACCCACCATCGCTGTCAAATGCTCCACAATCTCTTTCATGGACGCTGACTGCGCCCTCAATTCCTCGGCCGCCGCAGCGCTCTCCTCGGCATTGGCTGCCGTGCTCTGTGTCACCTGGTCCAACTGCGCGAGGGCCTTACTGATCTGTTCGACCCCCCGCGCCTGCTCGTGGCTGCCCATGTTCACCTCGTCCACCAGCGTCTTCACCTTTCCGGACTCCTCGGTAATGGCGCGGATGGCCGCGGCCACCCCATCCACCTTCGTCTTACCCGTGTTGGATTTGGCGATCGACTCCTCGATCAGGACCGCTGTTTCCCTGGCGGCCTGGGCGCATCGCTGGGCAAGGTTGCGCACTTCGTCCGCGACCACCGCGAAGCCCAATCCGGCGTTTCCGGCGCGCGCGGCCTCCACCGCCGCATTCAACGCGAGTATGTTGGTCTGAAAGGCGATTTCGTCAATCACCTTGATGATCCTGGAGATATTGCCGCTCTGTGCGTTGATTTCGGCCATGGCAGCCACGGTTTGCTCCAGCGCCTGGTTGGTCTGCAGGAACTTCTGCTGCGACTGTGTCACCAGGTCGGCAGCCACGCGTGAGTTCTCTGTGTTCTGGCGGGCCATCGAGTTGATTTCTTCGCTCGACGCCGCAGTCTCTTCGAGCGACGCCGCCTGCTCGGAGGAACCCTGCGCCAGCGACTGGCTTGAACTGAAAACCTGTTCCGCGGCGCCGGCAACTTCCCGTGCACTCGAACCCACTTCCGCCGCGAATTTGCGCAGCGTTTCCACGAGCCTGCCCAGGATGATGTATGCCACCCCCGATGCAAGCAGTACACCCAGCGCCAACAGCAAAATCAGCACTTCGCTTTGGCGGACAGCCGCCAGTGCGGCTTCACTGGCTTTCTGCTGGCGCGCGGCGCCCATGCCGCCCAGCTCGAGGCTGCGTTTTTGCAGTGCATCCATGAGCGGCGTCATCGTTTTGAGAGCGATATCGGATGCTTTTTTGCCACGTCCCGCGGAAACAAGGTCCGCAAACTCCTGGAATCTCGCGCGCCATTGGTCCGCCGATGCCCGAATATCGTCCACGGCCGCCCGCTCCTGCGGATTCAGATCGGTCCCTTCTATCTGTTGAAGCACAGCTCGCAGCTCCGCGACCGATGCTTCAAACGCATTCCGCGCCATCTGCACCTGTTCCGGATCGTGCTCGACCACCGCAAAGACCATAACTCCCCGCATGTCCAGGCGCATATCGGCTACGCAGATCGCAATCCGGCGCGAGTCGTCCAAACGCCTCGCTCCGTTCACAATTTCCGGCATGAGGGTATTTCCAACGTGACGAACCGTGCCGACGGCATACACGGAACCGCTGATGGACGTGACAGCGACGATCCACAGGCAGGTCAAGAGCTTCACTTTTATGCTGTATTGTTTTT
>JASHSD010000006.1 GCA_030036985.1 Bryobacteraceae bacterium | reverse complement strand
TTGTCGACGGTTTCCCATCGGTATTCCCCACTAAAGGGCAGGTTATCCACGTGTTACTCACCCGTACGCCACTTTACTCATGGATTGCTCCACTTTCTCGTCCGACTTGCATGTGTTAGGCGCGCCGCCAGCGTTGATTCTGAGCCGGGATCAAACTCTCATTTCAAGCTGTGAGAATGATCGCTCCGGTTGAACCCAAAAGTTCAATTCATGAATCGCGCGATTTCGACTTTCATCTCTTCGCGCGTCACTGACGAAGTAAATTAGTGCATCCAATCAGATTGTCAAAGATCTGTGCGAACCATTCTCCGCCTCAAAAGACGCGAAAAACGCCCACAGGCCCCGAAACTTGCCGATCTCGCCCAGTGCAATTCGCCCGCTTAACGCAAGGGCTTTTTACACCGGGGGCAGATCGTTAAAATTTCAATTCTTGAAAGAACCACCAGGAAGGCTGTTACCACCGCAGGCCGAATGCGCAGGGATCTCGTCCCCGGCTCTACCTCACCAGCTTGTTACCTACCTTACGAGAGTCTTTATCCTTTGTACCATTCCAAACTCGCTTTTGCAAGCTCGTCCGGCGATTCCGACTCATTTTGCCGCCAAACTAGCCACCAACCGCAATTTAGCACGACGGAACGATTGTTGCAACTGCGCGACAACCGTTTCTGGCGACGACTCTCAAAAGAATAGCACCTGCACCGGGTCGGACGCAACCCCCGTACGTATTTTTTGTGGCGGTTGTCAGCTTTGGCCCAGCGCCGCCACATCCGTCAGGTGATCCGGCTCGAAAACACCGCTGGACCAACGGGTTTCGTCCGAGAAACGGATACCCACAAAGTATCCGAAGCCACGAAACTCGCAGTACAAAACGATACCGGAGAAACGGACGGCCTTCCTTTCATCCGGGCATTCCGACCGGCAGGCGCCCTCGGCGCAATTCGGCGTCATCAATATCGCGGCTCCATCCGGAATGGGATCTTCCATTTGGACGCAAGCTCCCAAGGCGGAAATATCTTCAAGGACGCCCTCCGCAGTTCCGGGTTGTCCCTGCCCCGTGGACCACTCTACCTTCACCAGATCGGCGCACCACAACCGGTTTTCCTGTCGTCGCTCTTTCATGCCAGTTTATCGGCTGATTTCGCCGCCCGCTTTAGTTTGCGCTGCCGAACGGGTCGATTTCCACCCGACGTCGTTCGATCGCCCGCCGGATCAGCTCGGCGGCAAGAAACAGATACATCAGGACGTCGTATGCGTAGAAGGTGGAACCGATAAGAATCAGCACGATTCCGGGGAGAACCGCGCCGAGATACCAATACCGGACACGGCGCAGGAGATCGCCCTGATGCTCACGTTCCGCCCGATAGAAATGGCGGTAGTCATTAAAGCCGGCATCGATGGGGACTTCGCCGGACCGGCTCCGGCGAAAACACCAGACGATGAAAGCGGCGCCTGCCACGATCATTGCCGAACCCGCTTTCGCCCTCGGCGCGCCGGTCACGAATAAGCCCACGCTGAAAAGCGCGATCAGCACGCACGCGACCAGATAACCTCCCGTGCGCGAGCGCCTGCTTTCGTTGGCGCATTCCTCCGCTTTCCATCGGACCTCCTCGATACGCATGGGTGCTTCAGCCTCAGACTGAGGCGGCGATCCGGAACGGCCGGCAAATGCGGCGCGCAACGCCGTCAGGAAGAACCAGGCGACGGCGAACCCCTGCGTCGCGCGCCAGCGCGGCAGCGCCAATGAGGGCGCGACGAACGCAAGCGCCTGCTGCGACAGAATTGCGAGTCCCAGGGCAAGTCCGATATCGATGACCGTCGCCGCGGGCTGCCGTGCTTCGTTCGCGCGTGGAGGCGTTTCGCAGCAACAGCACCGCCAGAACGGTAACGGCTGGAATCGCCATCCTCACCAACGCCGCCGGATCTTCGGGCAACGAGGACGGCCAGTCCGAACGCGACGCGGCGGCCGCAAAGGAGTAAAACACGGTCCACGCCTCCAGCAGGAAAATCCGTGGATCCGTGTTTTCGCGAATCTTCCGGAAGATCATACAGCGCGGCTCAGATTCCGGCCGCCTTCGACGCAACTCCAGGCGCCGATGCCGACGTTGCGGAAATCCTGCGTTTGGCCGCTGGGCCATTCGATCACAACGCGGTCGGCTTTGTCCCGGCGGCCCAGCCCGAACGTCACCGCCAACTCCGATTGCGAGAGATAGCTCGACCCCGTTTTCACCATACGCGATTGCGTATCCTCGGGCGTGGTCACACGGACCATCGCGCCGATCCCGTCGCGGTTCGATTTCGTGCCCTGCAGGACCAGCCGAAGCGAACGGTTTCCGTTGCTCACATCGTTGCGGTACAGATACGCGGCACCTTGATTCGTCGTGATGAGCAGATCGAGGTCGCCGTCGCGATCGAAGTCGCCATAGGCCAGACCGCGGCCGACCTTGGGCGTGGCGAAGCCTCCGCCGACCCGGTCAGCCACGTCCTGAAACATGCCGTGGCCGTCGTTCACGAAAAGGTGCGGAGGCTGCGCGTATCCGTGATTGCCCGTGATGTTGCGTACCGTTTCATCGATGTGGCCGTTCACCGCCGCGAGATCGAGCCGGCCGTCCAGATTCATATCGACGAACGCGCAGCCGAAACCGAGGCGCATGCGCGAAGCCTCGCCGATGCCGGTCTTCATCGCGATATCGTTGAAGACGCCATTGCGGCCGGGACGATAAATCGCCATCATCTCTTCGTCGAAGTTGGTGATGGCGAGGCTCATGACGCCCGAATTATCGAAATCCGCCGCATCCACGCCCATGCCCGCGCGGGCTTTGCCGTACTCGCTGAAAGCCACGCCCGCGGACACCGCGACGTCCTCGAACGTGCCATTGCGCAGATTGCGGTAGAGCTTGTTCGGCTGGGTGTCGTTGGCGACGAAAAGATCGGGCCAGCCGTCGTGGTCGTAATCGAGCATGGCCACGCCAAGCGATTTCGACGTGGTATCGAAGATGCCGCTCTTCGCCGTCACATCTTCAAACGAGCCGTTGCCGCGATTGCGGAAAAGCCAGCAGGTCGAGCCATGATACGCCTCGGGTGTGCAATAGGATTTGTTCTTGCCGTCGACGCTGCAGAACACGTCGTGTTCGGGCGACCACTGCACGTAATTGCAGACGAAGAGATCGAGCAGGCCGTCGCGATCATAGTCGAACCAGAGCGCGGAGGTACTGAAGCCGTTGCGTC
>JASHSD010000154.1 GCA_030036985.1 Bryobacteraceae bacterium | reverse complement strand
CACCGATGGTCGTGAGATCCGTCTGCGCCGGATCACCGAGCCGACGCCGGAACAGAAATCTCTCCTCCACCAACTCGGCATCACCCTGCCTAAACACTTCCGGTTCAATCGCGAATGTAGTGCAGACTCGGCGATCGCCTGAACTGATTCTGAAAGGGTTAGCCAAATTTTAACCCCATTCGTGACCAACTTCGGCTAACGAGGCCGAATCGGGTTCACTTGCGTTACGGCTCGCGTGTTCGCCTCCCGAGTTCGCCAGCCCCATTGCTGAGACTCACGCTCGTTCGGCTACATGTCGAACAGGAAATTTACATGGTGAACTCCTTTCAGTTCACAAGATCAGCCAGGCTTATCCCGGCATACCGACCGTAAGGGAGCGGTTCCTCAATAACACGATTCGAGCAACGCCAGCACTTCCGCCTCCGAAAGCGGCCGATCCACCACGCCCATATGCTCCAACTCATGCGCAACAGGCGCGGCGATCTGTCCGATTTCGTCATGCGGCACGCCCGCTTCCTTCAACGTCTTCGGCACGTCGAACTGCGCGATGAATTCCTGCGTACGGTCCGCGCACGCCAGCGCCGCCGGCTTCGGATTCTCCGGGTCGAACGCAATGCCGAAGCCTTCCGCCACCGGCCCGAACCGCTCGGCCGCAATGCCGGCCATGTACCGCATCGCGTTCGGCAGCGTAATGCACGAAGTCACCCCGTGCGGCACGTTCCAGCGCGGTCCGATCTGGTGCCCCAGCAGGTGCGACAACCCGAAGCGCGTATTCATCGCGCCGTAGATCGAATACCACGCCGCGAACTGGCAGTGACCGCGATGGGCCACGCGTTCGTCGCCTTCGGCGCGAATGGAAGCCGGCAGATGCTTCGTCATCAGCGCGATCGATTTCGCCGCCAGCACATCGCTGATGGGCTGATGCCGAATGGCGTAGGCGCACTCGATCGCATGATCCAGCGCTCGCATGCCGGTCGTGACCCACAGCCAGTCCGGCGTCGCCAGCGCCAGCAGCGGATCGTTGATCACCGTCTTCGGCAGCACGCGCGGATCCCAAACCCCGCCCTTGATCTTCGTGGTTTCATCCGTGACGCCTCCCGCATGCGTGTATTCGGCCGCCGAAAGCGTCGTCGGAATCGCGATGTGAACCAGTTCGCGCTTCGCCAGCGTCCCGTAAATCGCGACTTTGCATGTATCGATCGGACTGCCGCCGCCGAAGCTGACCAGACTGTCGGCCTCCACGCGCGCGATCTCTTTCTCTAACTCATCGACAGTGCCGCGCGGCACGTGCTGCACCACGCCCGTAAATACGGACGCGCAGAGCGGGCCCAGCGCGCCGGTCACTTCGTCGAGAATCGGAAATCCGCCGAGCGTCGTGACCACGATCGCGCGTTTCAGCCCCCGCCGTTCCATCTCCTCCTTCAGCGCGGCCACCTTGCCCGGCCCGTAGATCACGCGTTCGAGGCGTGTAAGGTTGAATTCGCCCATCGGGGCTTCCAATCGATGCATCGTGGAATTCATCGTATCAATGCCTGGCGCGGGAATCTTTGACTTGATTTTGCCTTGACAATCTTGCCTTGGCGCCTCGCACGCGCCGATAAATTGCGATAGAATCAGTTCTGTCCAGGAAATCTGAGGACCCGATGGAGATCCCATGAAGAGAACTGCCTTACTCAACGTGTTCGCCGTGTGCGCCGGCTTGATGATCAGCGCCGTACCCGTTTTCGCCCATCACTCGTTTGCGGCGGAATATGACAGCAAGAAGCCCGTCACCCTGACGGGCACCGTGACGAAAGTCGAATGGATGAACCCCCACGCGCGGTTCTACATCAACGTGAAGGACGAATCCGGCAAAATCACTCCTTGGGAACTCGAACTCGGCAGCCCGAACGGCTTGATGCGCCTGGGCTGGACAAGGCACTCGCTCCAGGAGGGGGATGTAGTGACGGTTACGGGGTCGTTGGCGAAGGATGGAACGAATCTGGCCAACGCCCGGCAGGTCACGCTGGCCGACGGCAAAAAGGTGTTTGCGGGATCCTCTGAAAAGCAGGAAACGCCAGCCGCCCCCGAAGCGAAATAGCGCTTCGCTCCACCGGCAACTCCGAATCTCAGTCAACGTCGCCGGCTGCTCTTGGGGCAGCCTGGCGGCTTGATGTGTGCCCGCCCGATCACTCCGGCCCCTGTGGCGGCGAGTCGCTGAACGGGTCGGCGACGCCAGCTGCGGGTAACACTTCAAAAATCAGTTGGCCCAGCCCTCCGGAAATGAAGATGGGCAGCGGCAACGTAATAAGTGGCGGTCGAAGATCCGATAGCGTTCACGTCCGCGATCAACGTGATGCGAATCACCGAGTTTGCGTCGCCTCCGGTCCACGTAATGGTCGGGGGATTGGTTGAGGACAAAACAGTCCCCGTAGCGAGGTTGGTTTGGATGGAAATCCGAGCGCCTGGAGTGATCGTCCCCCCTGAAACGAAACCGGCGATCCCGCGCTCGAAGAGATGGCGTAGACGCCGGGACTGATAAAGCCGGACGGGAGCGCCGTCTGATAAACAACGCCGCTCGCCTGGCTCTGTGGCTGCGACGAAACGGTGCTTTGTCCTGGCGTCTGGATCTGAATCGTTCCTGCGGAAAGCTCGGCATAACCCGGCACAGTGCACGCCCGGCTGTTGGCCCTGATCGCGGTGCCTTCGATCCCACTGGAACTCGGAGGCAGAACCGGCGGGGCTGGCTCTGCCAGACCCGGCGCCGAAGGGAAGGTCGCCGTAAATTCGTCCGTTTCCTCGTCGTTCGAAGTCCAGGACGCAATCGTTTTCACCAGGCTGACCTGCCATATGACCGTTGAGGCGGATCGAGGCAAGCTCCACGGTTGGCATTGATGCTGAGCGTCACCACGGGGCTGGCGGCGACACCGTCCGCCGTAAGCAGCAGCGGCACTGCGCAACCGTTCCGCGTCCCCGCCGGAATCTGGAAATTAATCTGATCCACCCCCACCAGCGTGGGCGCCGCACCCGAGTATGCGGCGGCCATTGCGGAAGAAAGGCCGGGATTTCGGCCGAAAACAACCGGGGCCACGTCACTGCCGATGGAAACTGCTGTCGGGATATAGAATCGATCGGCCCCCGCGGAAGCTGTTCCGTCCGCTGGCTGCTGATCGAGCACTCCAAGCCCTGTCCCGAAGATTTCAACGTAATCTCCCGGCGCCGCGCTGTTGTCGGGCGAATTCAGCGAGGAAGCTCCGCTCGGCGTGACGTTGAGCGCGGCAGCCTGGCCGCAACCGCTGGAATCCAATGTGAATGCCGCGGGCCCGTTCACAAAAGTCGAGGCCGTCGCCGGCGCGATCGTTCCCATCGGGGACGTCACCGCTACATTGGCCGTCGTCAGTAAATCGGGGCTGATGCTGACGCCCGCCGGCATTTGAGCGTTGATTTGCCCCGGCGAGACGAACAGCAGCGGCGCGGGCAGGCCATCGATCGAAACCGACGTCCCCCCGATCGTTGCAGGAAGCGGCGTTACCCCCGGAGCGGCCGACTCCGTAACGGTGGCGAGGTTCGATCCGAAGATCGTGATCAAAGATCCCGGCGCGACCGGAGCCGAATAGGATGCCGCGCTGACCACGCCGGTTCCCGCTGGAATCGATTCAGAGAAGAGACAACCCGGAAATGCCAGAAGAACATGGAACACGCATGATTTCATCAGGATATTTGCCTTCATTTTTCAAAAGTGGAGGCAATTCGGAAGCCGTTGCCCGGCGCTGAAAATATAATGGATAACGCCCCGATGAACGACCGCGCCGTGTCATTATTACCCGATTAACCGAGATTTCGGTACCCGCTCTCGAAAAACAACAACGGCCGTCCCTCGCGGTATTCCGCGTAGCGCACTTCACCGATCATCATGGTGTGATCTCCCACCTCGAACGTACGTGTGACCGCGCATTCCAGATGCGCCAGCGCGCCCGCCAGAATCGGCATACCGGTGCTTCCCGTGGTCCATTCCACGCCGACGAAACGGTCCTCCGCGGCGCTCGAAAATCGGCGCGAGAGATCCTCCTGATGCTCCGCCAGAATATTCACCGCGAACCACGCGCTCGAAATAAAATGCCCCAGAATCGCGTTCCTCAGATCGATCGAAACCAGCACCAGCGGCGGCTCCAGCGAAACCGATGCGAACGAGTTCACCGTCACACCATGTGGGTGTCCCTGGCTGTCGAGCAGAGTCACCACCGTGATCCCCGTAGCGAAGCGGGCGCACGCCCGTCGAAAGAGCCTTTCATCCATTGAAGTGTCTGAATTGGCCGAAGCATCCGGAGCGGCGGAGACGAGCGGGTCCGGTACGGCCTTGCTTGACATCGGGATAAGCCCAATTCTATCATCGAGTTGACACCCGCTGGAGGCGCTTTTGATCAAGCTCGACATCATCAATGAAGTCGTGAACAAGACCGGCATCACCAAAACCAAGGCTGAAATGGCTGTCGAGACTGTGTTCGAAAAGATGAAGCGCGCGCTCGAACAGGGCGACCGGATCGAGCTTCGCGGCTTCGGCGTCTTCACCGTGAAGCCCCGCAAAACGGGCATCGGACGCAATCCGCGCACCGGCGCCGAAGTCTCCATCCCGCCGGGCAAGGCCGTGCGCTTCAAACCGGGCAAGGAATTGCAGACGCTACAGTAGAGTCACGCCCCGCATTTGGGGTATTTGTGTTCCCGGAAGATCTGATCGAAAGCGCGCACCGGACAATCCCCGTCGCGCCCGTGCGTTTTGAAAGCCCCGAAGCGCGCGCCTACGCGCCTCCCAAAAATCGCTGGTGGCTCCACATCCTGCTGCTGACGCTCACGCTGTTCACCACTACGCTGGTGGGCGCGCACATGCAGTACAACTTCAACCACAATCTCCCGTTCTTCGATATCGAACGCGACCTCGATATCTTCACTGTCGGGCTGCGCAGTCCGCGCCTCTTCATGGGTGGCCTGCCGTTCTCGCTCACCCTCCTGACCATTCTGATGGCGCATGAGCTCGGGCATTACCTTGCATGTCTCTACTACGATGTCGACGCCACGCTGCCCTTCTTCCTGCCCGCGCCGACGCCGTTCACGGGCACCTTGGGCGCGTTCATCCGCATTCGCTCGCTGGTGCAGAACAAGCGTGTATTATTCGATATCGGCATCGCCGGTCCATTGGCAGGTTTTCTGTTTCTGATTCCGGCGCTGGGCGTCGGCCTCGCGTTCTCGAAGGTGATTCCGGGCATCAATCATCAGGGCACGATTCAGCTGGGCACGCCCTTGCTGCAGTGGCTGCTCGAACGCGCAATCTTCCCCGGCGTTCCCGCGGCCGACATCTATCTGCATCCGGTGGCGCGCGCCGCATGGGTGGGGATGTTCGCCACCGCGCTCAACCTGCTTCCGGTGGGCCAGCTCGATGGCGGCCACATCACCTACGCGCTGCTCGGGCGCTCGCACAAATGGATCACCCAGACCTTTCTGCTCGCGCTGCTGCCAATGGGCAAGCTGTGGAGCGGATGGTGGTTCTGGGCCGTGCTCCTGTTCTTCTTCGCGCGCAAGCATCCGCCGCTTTACGATTACACGGAGATCGGCAACCGCCGCATCAAGCTGGGCGTGCTGGCGCTGGTGGTGTTTCTGCTCTGCTTCTCCCTCGCGCCGATTATCAGCTGATGCGGATCAGCGCCACGATTGTCACGCTCAACGAAGAACGGAACATCGCCAGCGCCATCGGCGGCTTGGGCTGCGCCGACGAAGTGGTGGTGGTCGACAGCGGCTCCACCGACCGTACCCGCGAGATTGCCGCGAGCCTGGGCGCGCGCGTCATCGAAGAAAAATGGCGAGGCTACGCCGCGCAGAAGAACTACGCGGCGGAATGCGCGAATTTCGATTGGATTCTCAGCATCGACGCGGATGAGTTGGTGGGCAAGGAACTCGACGCGGAGATTGCCGCGTTGAAGCAGCGCGGCGCGGCGTTTGACGGTTATTCGTTTCCTCGTCTGGCGCAGTATCTGGGGCGCTGGATACGGCACAGCGGCTGGTACCCCGATCGCAAACTCCGCCTGTACGACCGCAACAAGGCGAAGTGGGTCGGCGATTATGTGCATGAGAGCGTCGAGGTCGGCGGGACCGTCGGCGAACTCCATGGCGACCTGCTGCACTTCACCTGTCATTCGCTTTCCGAGCATCTGCGCACGCTCGACCGCTATACAACACTGGCGGCGCGTGAACTGGTTGTGCGCGGCAAACCCATTCCGCTGCGCCGGCTCGCGGTCGATCCCGCGTGGACGCTGTTCCGTACCTACATCCTGCAGCGCGGTTTTCTCGACGGGCCGCAGGGCCTCGCCATCGCGTGGATGGCCGCGCTCTACACGTTCCTCAAATACGCCAAGGCAGTGATGCGCGATGCGGATTCTGCATCTCGATAGCGGACGCGAGATGCGCGGCGGCCAATGGCAGGCCCTCCGGCTGCATCGGGGATTGATCGAAACGGGTCACCAATCGATGCTGCTGGCGCGCGAGGGTGCGCCGCTGCTCGAAGAGGCTCAGAAAACCGGCCTGCCTTGCGATGCGCTGCGTCCGGTGCGCCTCATCGCGCTCTCGTGGCAGTTCGAAGTACTCCACGCCCACGACGCGCACAGCCACACCCTGGCCGCGTTGTTTTCGCACGCGCCGTTCGTGGTGTCCCGGCGCGTGGCGTTTCCCGTGCGCGATTCCGCGGCCTCGCGTTGGAAATATGGGCGCGCCCGACTTTTCCTGGCGGTGTCGCGTCATGTTGCCATGCGGCTTGAGAACGCTGGGGTTGGTCCGGCGCGCATCGAGGTGGTCTACGACGGCGTCGCCGTTCCGGCCGAACCCGCGAACGGAGACGCGATTCTCGTGCCGCACAGCCTCGATCCGCAAAAGGGGATGACTCTGGCGCAAGAGGCGGCGCAAATCGCCGGGGTGAAGATCGAAGTAACGAACAAACTGGCAGCCGATCTGCCGCAAGCCCGCGCGCTCGTGTATCTCACGCACTCCGAAGGTCTCGGTTCCGGCATCCTGCTCGGCATGGCGCATGGAGTCACCGTGATTGCGAGCAATGTCGGCGGCATCCCGGAGCTGATCCGCGATGGCGAAAATGGAATCCTGGTAAAGAACGATCCCGCGGCCGTAGCCACTGCGTTCCGGCGCATCGATCCCGCGTTGGGCCGGGCGGCGCGCGCCACGGTCATCGAGCGTTTCACCGAAGAACGGATGATCGCGGCAACGCTCGACGCATACCTACGGGTGCTGGCGTGATGGAAGCCGTTCTGGCCGGGATCTTCGGTCTGCTGATCGGCAGTTTCCTCAACGTATGCATTCATCGCTGGCCGCGCGATCTATCGGTGGTGCATCCGCGCTCGGCGTGCCCCGAATGCTGGACCATGATCGCCTGGTACGACAACATTCCCGTCGTGAGCTACGCCGTGCTGCGCGCGCGCTGCCGGCATTGCGGCACGCGCATTTCGTGGCGATATCCGGTGGTTGAACTGGTCACCGCGCTCTGCTTCGGCTATATCGTTTTCAGCGCCGGCATCACGCCGATGGCGGCGAAATACTGCATCTTCGCGGCGATTCTGATCGCCCTGATCTTCAGCGATATCGAGACGCTTCTGCTGCCCGACGAATTGACGATCGGCGGTTTCGCCATCGGACTGGCGTTCGCGTTCTTCATCCCGGTTCCGAACTCCATTTTGTTCGATTTTGGGTTGGGGCCGCGCCTAGCCAACGTCGCCGAAGCATTGGTCGGCGCGCTCGTGCCCGCGGGCCTTTTCTGGCTCGTAGGGTGGCTGTTCGAGAAAGTGCGTCACAAAGAGGGCCTCGGCTTCGGCGACGTAAAGATGCTGGCGACGATCGGAATCTTCCTCGGCATCGAGGGCGCGCTGTTCACGATCGTTCTGGGTTCGATCGCAGGCTCCATCGTGGGCCTGACGTTCATCAAGCTGACAGGCAAGGACGCCGGCAGCTATCCCCTGCCCTTCGGATCGTTCCTCGGCGCCGCGGCCTTAATCGCCGGGTTCTATCTGCAGAGCGCCGCCGGCTGGCGCTGATTACGGCATCGACATGCTTGACTTACACGATCGCCCCACCCGTTAGCCCTCGGCATCGCCGTGCCTGACAGTAACGTACCCCTCGACCCAGTTATCTTCATTCAGGCCATAGGGGCAAATCTGGAATCCCTCCGGGGCATCAACAAATCCCGGCTGACGGCCAACACGCCAATAGCCGCCTCAGCATCGCCTCGGGTTCTATAGACGCCGATCAACTTCTCGTCTGATTCCCCATCCCCAAGTTCATGCACGTGCCACAACAAGAAGACTTCATCCACGAAAACCTCCATCCGGATCGCTGGCGCCGGCAAATCTATGAACGCCCTCATTACTTCCCGTCGACCGACAACGCCAACAACACGTTGCCCGGCATCCCGATCATCACGTTGTATCCCGAGTTGACGAACAACATGCCGTCGGCCAGCACCGGTCCGGCCATATTCATGGATCCGCCGTGCGCCTTCACGCCGTTGACCGTATCGAAATTGCCCGTGGTGTCAAAGTCCCAGATGAGCTTGCCGTCGGCCGTGGAGTGGGCGCGCAGATGGCCATCCATCGAGCCGGAGAAAACCGCGCCGGGAATCACCGTGGCCGCGGCCAATTGCGCGGGACTGCATCCGCGCACGGCCTTGCACGCGGGATCGGCCGGCGGCACATACCAGACCTTCTCGCCGGTCGCGATCTGCAGCGCGAACAGACCGCCGCCGGGACCGGGAATGATATCGGAAATAGGCGCGTAGACGTTGTGCTCATCAGCTGCGATGCCCCACTGAATGCCGCCCAACCCGCCGCCTTTGCTGATCTCCTTTTTCCAAATAGTCGCGCCCTGGCGGTCCGGATCCAGCGCCCAAACGACCCCGGATTTTTGTCCGATCAGAATCACATCCTTGCCGCCGGGCAGCGTGTGGAGCACAGGCGAAGCGCCGAGATCGACATCGCGGTCCGGATTGGCCGGACAACTCGCCGCCGGTCCGCGCCCGCAACTCGCGTTCCACGCGTCTTCGGTCAACTGCCTCGACCATTTCAGCGCGCCGGTTTCGAGGTCGAAGGCGAGCAGAGCATCCGAGGCGTTCGTCGGCGGATCGGAATAATTGTTGCCGGTGCCCGCATAGATCAGCTTGCGCTTGACATCGATAGCGGGCGAACCCCAGATGCCCGCGCCCGAAGGTCCCCAAAGCTGCGTGCCCGCCGAGCTGATCTTCGTTTTCGCGGGCGGCACAGGGATGGTGTAAGTCTTCCAAATAAGCTTGCCCGTGGCCGCATCGAGCGCGGCCATGCTGCCGCGAAACGTGCAGCACTGATATTTCGGATCACCCGCCGTGACCTCTTCCGCCGCCGAACGCACGCCAACATAAACGCGTCCCTTGTAAAATTTCGGCGCGCCGGTGATTCCCGCCATCGGATGGTCGTCGAGCTTCGTTTTCCAGATGAGGTTGCCGGTCTGGGCATTCAGCGCATAAACGTTGGTTGCGGCGTCGCCGAGATAGGCCGCGAACTGGCCGCGCGCGAACGGCTCGACCACGATCGCGGTGCGCACACGCGTGTCGGCGCGGTACGTCCAGTAGACGCAGCCGGTGCGGGCGTCGAGCGAATAGACCGTGCCGGTGACGCTGCCGAGGAAGAGCCGTCCGCCGACCGCAGTGGGCTGGGCTTCAATCGTGACCGCATAGGGAAACCCGAAAGCCCACTTCACCTTGAGTTTGGGAATGTCGTCGGCGCGCAGCCCGGCGGCGGCGTTGGACTGCATGCGGCTGTTGACCAGATCCACGCCCCATCCGTTCCAGCCCGTAAGTTTCGCGAGCGGCTTCGCGTTCGCAGGACACGGATTGGCGCGCACGCTGATATCGGCTTCGTTGGCGCGGGGCGAGAGATATTCGGCGACGGCGCGGCGCTCGGCCGCGGTGAGACGCTCGCCCTGGGAACGCATGACGCCGCCTTCGAGCGCCACGAGTATGGATTCGTTCGGACGCTCATGCAGCGCTTCAGGCAGCGGCGCGCGCGGATCGCCGCCGACCTTGTGGCACATGGCGCAGTTCTGTTCGAAGACGGCTTTGCCGTCGGGCGCGGCTTGGGCCAGAGCCGAAGACGATGCGGCCAGCGTGCAGCAGACGAGGACGATTGCGCGAAGCATGGCCATCATTCTCTCAAAACGGGCGTATGCATCACATCCGAGCGTAGAGAATTCGCCGTTCTGAGCCGCTACCATACTCATCCGCGACCATACCGACCCGCGATCATACCGACCCCCGTCCGTACTGAGCCGCGACCGCAAGGGAGCGGTGCGCCAGCGACCGCTCCCTCAGAAGCCGTGAAAAATTGCATTTTCGCCGCACCTTTCGATAAAAGGGCGTCTGGTTCGATGGCGGGGTCCTTTCAGTCCCGGGGATTCGGATTCTCGGGCTGTCTGCCCGTGAATAGCTCCTGGGCGCGTTCCCTTTACGGAGGCGGGCGTGGCGGACCCGCTCAAACGGTTTATTCAGGCGGCAACCGGTTGATTCCGGGTCAACCTTATCAACTGCATGATGTTGTATGTCAGGCAGGCGGATCAACTCGGTTGCCGCCTTCGCAAGTCCCCTCACACGGAATTTCCGCAGTCCCGGTTTTTCCTTGAGCCACGCATTCGGGAACTCCGCCACCGGCGCCCGTTCTTTATAGACCGCCTGCATCGCCGGGTCTTTCGTCTTTTCCCGAAAGGCCGGCACATCGGCCTGCTCTTCCATTCGGATGGAAACGGTCCG
>JASHSD010000153.1 GCA_030036985.1 Bryobacteraceae bacterium | reverse complement strand
GATCGATCGATCCGATACCGTTCACTCTGTCGTGCTCCAGCCACTGCGTCGCGGATCTCCTCAACGCTCGCGCCCGCTCCTACCGCCTCACAAGCGTAGCCGCAGGCCAGGTTGATCCATTGCTCCCGAAGGGCGATTTCCTTTTGCCATTCCTGCATGTTGTCATTACCAATCCACAGTAGAGGTGCATAGACACACTACGACCTCGCCCCGTTCCTGTCAAATGCCGAACGAACTGAAAATGACCGAGCTAATGGACGTTTACGATGGAGGCTTGCTCATGCTAACGGGATCGGAAATCCGAACCGGTCTTCCACCCTCTGGGCCGATTCCGGCGTGAGTATGCGGTGAAATCCCTCGGGTTGTGACAGCAGCTCGGCTGCTGCCTGCTTCACTGCCTCCAGCAGCGTGTCGTCTGAACGTTCGCGGGCCACCATACCCGCGATCAGAAGCAAAGCCACCGCACGTTTGCGATCGTTGATCCAAGTTGCGTAGCGGGTCATGCGCGAGAACGCATCGGAAGCCAGTCGCTCGTGGAGTGAGCGGAATAGATCGACAGGGATGCCATCGTGCTTAAGCGCCTCTATGAGCGGGTTGATAATTCTCTCAGAAAACCCCACATCCGGCCCTTTTCCTTCAGGGTCATACATGGCGCTGGCAAAGCTTCGGCGCAGGAACTCGGCCGCCCGTTTACTCATGCAGCGTGCTAACGCCGGCTCCACTTGGTTCCCACTGCGCCACTGCGACATCGCCGCCAGTACGTTGAGGTCGCGCTTGCCTGCCTGATTGAGAACAGCGTCGATGTCGGCTGATTTCTGAATAACCCGCTTCCCGGCACCGTCGACCTGCTCCCAGACCTCGTCCAGGCGCGCCTGTTGATCATCCGGCAGACGCGCATCGGCGATCTGCGCATCGTTCTTCCGGTCTCGCGCCTTGTGTGCGGCCAGTTCGCGTAAGAGGACCGCCTGAACGCCAGCCTTGCGAATCAGATCCAGCACCGTCTCGATCTGCACACCGTGATACCACGCATACGCCGCCATAGCTTATCGTTTGCCAGATCAATCTTTGGTATTGTTCGGTGATGGAGAACCGGTTGGCCTTGGAGCTGCAAGGGTAATGAAGGTGGATGCGTCCCTCCAGCATGCGCAAAGTCTGTATTTATCACCTCAGGAGAGATCTGTATGGGTTGAAGCGGCCGTGCCTCTATCGAACCTGGGAGAATTTGCCTGTGTGCGCACAGCGGACAAGCCCGTTCATACAAAGAGGGTATCACTGGTTGATGAATTAGCCCGTGAGGCTATTGCAATGAGGGCTCAGAAAACCGGGTCTCCGGTGATAGATTCCAAAACGCCACAAGAAGTCCCTGCCAACTCACACGATGGTTCCCCTCAGAAAGACGATTGGATGCGCATGGGCGTGGCATTGGATTTCGTGACCCTTAAATAATTCCATCTGTACCTGCCTCTGCTTGGATACGGAGCACATAGAAATGCAACCGGCGTAATGCGCTTCAATGGAGGCATGGCGTTCTTTCCGGTGGCAGATTGGCGCATCTACCGCGCGGTGCGGCGGTTTGAGCGGGTCAGCTCCGATCCGTCCGCGGACATCCGCGATGTGTATCTCGCGGCGCGGATGGTGAAATACACGGCCATGAACAATGGCTACCCCCGCCGCTGGCACCGGCATTGCGACCGCGCGGCGCGCGTATCGTCCCGAATCAAACGGGAAACCGGGAACCGGATTCTGCTGTGGATACTGTATCCCGGCCTCGACGGGAAATCGTCGTTTCCCCGGCCCGAAAGCAGTTCCGGCGGGATAAAATAAAGCATGCCCGGCTACGCAACCCACAAAGCAGTAGGCGGTCTTACCGGCGGCGCAGCCGCCCTGGTCTGCGCACAGGGCCAGCCCCCGCTCCTTGCACTTGCCGAAACGGTTGGCGGTTGCATTGCGGGCCAGTATGCGGGCACGCTGCCGGATATGTTCGAGCCTGGAATATCATCGCATCACCGGAATACCTGCCACGCCCTTGCGCCTACCGCTTACGGGGCTACTCTTCTGTTCCGGCAGGTGGGCGACGCCCAGGATACGTTGCGCTCGCAGGCGCACGCGTGCTTTCAGCTCGCCGCCGGCACCAATGACGGCGTGCAGCAATTCGTGAACATCGCGGCGGGCCTGCTGCTGCATGTCCTGGCGGGCGCAGTTCCGGCGATACCCGCCGCGTATCTGTCGCACGTGGCGCTCGATGCGGCCACACCGCGCGGAATCCCGTTTATCACAAGAGGATTCTGAGCCACCCGTTGGGCGCGCTGCATCTGACCCTTCCACTTGCTTTCTGAAACGACGGAGCAAGCCCGCGCTCCCCGAGAAAGCGCTGTAGGGGTTGCGGAGCCGCCTTTGGCGTTGCCCCCTGCCGGTCTTGACCGCATGCGGCGGGAGCGGAAATCTCCTTCCTATACAACGCGCCTTAACGAGCTGCTCAAGGTCAGGTAGAGCACTACTTGCCGTCCGCGTAGAAGTAGCCGATCGGCATTTCCAGGATATCCGCCAGCCGCGCGAGCCTGACCGCCGTAATGGCGCTTTTGGCAGTCTCGTACTTGTGAATCGCCTGGAATGTGATGCCGAACATCTTTGCAAGGTCCTGCTGCGACATCCCACGCCGTATGCGGGCTTCGCGCAGCCGTCTGCCGATGGCGCGATTCATTTCCGCTTCGGATGTATCAGTCGTCATCCTGTACGCTTCCGTAGGCGATTCCCCCTTCAAAGCCGTTCCCACATTGCCACATCCCCAACGTGACGCCAACGGTTTTTGCGGGCGTGACGATTTGACCCTCCGCTCCTTCACTTCCCGCCCTCGTACTTGATTTCCGGCTCTCTTTAAGGGTTCCGGCCCCGAACCGGCGCCATCGACTATGGCCCGGCGCGGCGTCCCGTCAACCCCCTGCCCGCTCCATTCCTCGGGGCTTTCGCCCCTTCGTCCCGTGTTGGGGGTTTCCCTGGCGGTGACGGAACGCCTTTTGAGCGCCGGGCCCGGTCGTCTCCGGCGGTTCGGAATGAACCGGACCCCACAAAGGAGACGGACAAATGCAAGACGAGAAGCAGGATGTATATACGCGCGTCACCGACAAGATCGTGGCCGACCTCGAAAACGGCGTGCGCACGTGGATGAAGCCATGGAACTCCGGGAACACGGCGGGGCGCATCATGCGGCCGCTGCGCTTCAACGGCGTCGCCTACTCCGGCATCAATATCCTGATGCTGTGGGCCGAATCGGTGATCAAAGGCTTCACCTCGCCCACCTGGATGACATTCAGGCAGGCGACCGAGCTCAATGCCCATGTCAGGAAGGGCGAGAAAGGCTCCCTCGTCGTCTACGCGAATGCCATCACGCGCACCGAGGAGAACGAGAAGGGCGAGGAAGAGGAGCGCACGATCCCTTACTTGAAAGGCTATACGGTGTTCAACGTCGAGCAGATCGACGGCCTGCCCGGGCAGTATTACCTGAAGCCCGAAGTGACCACTACGCCGGTGGAGCGCATCGCGCGCGCCGAGGCGTTCTTTGCGGCAACCAAAGCCGAGATCCGCTACCGCGGCAACAGCGCCTATTACAGCATCGACGGCGACTATATCCAGATGCCGGCGATCGAGGCCTTCCGCGATGCGGAGAGCTTCTACGCGACGCTCGCGCACGAATCGGCGCACTGGACCAGGCACCCTTCCCGGCTTAACCGCGACTTCGGCCGCAAGAGCTGGGGCGACGAGGGCTATGCCCGCGAGGAACTGGTGGCGGAACTGGCGAGCGCCTTCTTAAGCGCCGATCTGGAAATCACTCCCGAAGTGCGCGAGGATCACGCCTCCTACATCGCGAGCTGGCTCACGGTGCTTAAGAACGACAAGCGGGCGATATTCAGCGCGGCATCCCACGCGCAGAAGGCCGCGGATTACCTCCACGGTCTGCAGAGCGGCGGCGAGCAAGCCGCCGCCTGAATTTCGCCACGGGCGACGGTTATTGCCCGTGGTTTCTCTTGTGCCAGTCTGAAACGCGCCCTCCGATAACAAACCCGGTGGCGCGAACCGGCGAAACCATCTATAGAGGTTCCGACAACCTTTAATTGCGGAGGCAGCTATGGGAGCGAGATTCGGCAAGGCGTTCATACCGGGAACGGCCGCCATAATTCTCTCGGCGACAATTGCGGGCCAGGCCCATGCCGCAGCCAAGGCCTCCGACGTCGATCCGCTCCGCGATCGCATCGGACAGATCGTCTATCCGCCCGGCGTGCACCCGCCCAAGGCCGCGGGCAAAACCAAGGGCATCCCCGCCAAAGACGTGACCTCACACCCCGCCTCCCAGTTTCCCAAGGCCAGGGACTCAGGCCAGAACAAGACCGGCGACTAAAGCCATCCTTTTTTTAGCTCCTTCGTATAAGAATCCTGCTGACAAGCTCAATCCAAGCGTGTATTGATCCGGCCGGGGGCAATAAAAGCCGGGACCAACCGGCTGCCAACGCGAACCAGCAAACAACGGGGCTTGGTATGGCGCTAGGAATTTGCGGCCGGAGGTTCCGCCGTCCCTTTTCGTTCTTCCGCGCACTTGCGCTGACAGCGCTTCTCACCGCCCTCGCATGGCCCCTTGGCCTGTCGCGCCCCGCGTTTGCGCAGTCGAGCCCCAGCCTGCAGGGCTCGTGGATAGGCTACCGCACCGAGACCGGCAGCCTGGGCAGCCTGCCCGCCAACTCCACCGAGACTTATGTCTTATACCAGGCTTCGCCCGGCGGCAACGTGGTGGGCACGATCGCCATCTACTGGCCGGGCACCACCTATTACTGGAGCGGTAGCGCGTCGGGCACCGTGTCAGGCAGCAACCTGTCGCTCACCTTCACGCCGGAGGTGGTGAACCTGCCCGCGGGCAACACCGCCTGCGGCGAGACGGAAACGCTGCCCATCTCCTCCAGCGGCGGCGTCACCACCATGGTGATGCCCAGCTACCACCCCTGCGGCTCGGGCGCCAGCACCATCCTCTCCTATACGCTCACCGATCTGGGCTGGCCGCATAGCGGCTGCTCGCCCTGCGGCTCGGGCCCCAAGACCGGCCTGCCCATCGATCCCACCACGGCCAACGTGACGGACACGGAGACGGATTACACCACCTCCGGCATGAACCAGCTCGTCTTCGCGCGCACCTATAACAGCTTCCAGCCGAACCTCACCTACGCCGTCTCGATGGGCACGCAGTGGCGCACCAACTACGACCGCTATTTGCAGATGGTATCGAGCTCCGAGGTCATTGCCGAGCGCCCCAATGGCGATCAGATCACGTTCACCCTCTCGGGCTCGACCTGGTCGGCAGGCACGGACGTGGACATGACGCTCACCAGCAGCGGCTCGACCTGGACGCTCACCGGCCACGATGACTCGGTGGAGACCTACACGGTGAGCGGGTCGGAGGGCACGCTGACATCGATAGCGCAGCGCAACGGCTATACGCAGAGCCTTACCTATAACGGCAGCGGGCAGCTGACCACGGTCACCGACTCCTACAGCCGCTCGCTGGGCCTGAGCTACACCGGCACCTTATTAACGCAGGTGACGACCCCCGATAGCCTGGTGCTCACCTACGGCTATAACGGCGCGGGCACGCTGCTTACTTCCGTCTCCTATAACACCTCGCCCACGACGAGCCAGACCTATGTTTACGCCGACGCGTCGTTCCCCAACTACATGACCTCGATCACCGACGAGGACGGCAATACCTACAAGACCTTCACCTACGACACCTACGGCCGCGCGACGGGAAACCAGATGGCGGGAACCTCCTCGGCGCTCACCATGACCTATGACGACGGCAACGCCACGCGGACGGAAACCAATCCTCTGGGCCAGGAGCATACCTATTACACGGCTGTTGTCGCCGGCACGAACTATAAGAACATCACGAGCCTGTACCGGGTAGCCAACGGCCAGGTGCTCTATGGAACCAGCAGCTACACCTATGACAGCAACGGCTATGTGGCGAGCGTGACCGACTTCAACGGCAACGTTACGGAGTACACCAACGACTCGCACGGCGACCCGACACAGATCGTGGAGGCCTACGGCACCGCCATCGCGCGCACGACCACCATCGTCTACGACGCCACCTGGGTGCACCTGCCGGATTCTATCACGACGCCTGGCGTCACTAAGACCTTTACCTATGATGGGAACGGTAACCCCCTCACCGTCACGCTTACGGACACGACCAGCCAGACTGTGCCGTATTCCACCAACGGGCAGACACGCGCCTGGACTTATACTTACGATGCCACCGGCCATGTGCTCACCGTCAAGACGCCCAACGGAAATACGACGACCTTCACCTATACCGGCGACGTGCTAACCTCGGCCACGAACGCGCTTTCACAGGCAGTGAATGTCACCAGCTACACCGCAAGTGGCCTGCCGCTCACTGTGGTGGATGCCAATGGCGTCACCACGACCTTCACCTACAGCACTCGCAACTGGCAGCTCACTAGGGACGAAGATTCCACCGGCGGCGCCTACAAGACCACCAGCACTTATGATGCGGCGGGAAACGAGACTAAACTGACCCAGCCGGACGGATCTTACATCGTAACCGGTTACGATGCCTCGCACCGCATTACATCGCAGACAGACAGCTTCGGCAACAGCATCCATTACACTCTGAATGCGAATGGCAACCCCACGGCGACCAAATACGAGAACCCCTCGAGCACAGTCACGCGCAGCCTCGCTTATTCCTACGATACGCTCAACCGGCTCTATAGCTATGAGGGCGGCGCAAGCCAGACGAGCTACACGACCTATGACGGCAACAGCAACCTCACCCATTACACCAATGCCGGAAGCGAGCAATACATCTACACGATCGATGCGCTGAACCGCGTGAGCAAGAACACACTGCCGCTTGCGTCCTCCGCAATCAATTATACCTATGACGCGCACAATCGGCCGCTGACCGCAGAGGACGCCAACGGCAACACGACTTCTTACGTCTATGACGGCTTCGGGGATCTCATCCAGCAGGCGAGCCCCGATACCGGCACGGCGGTCTTTTATTACGACTCGGACGGTAATCTCACCAAGAAGGTGGACGCGCTCTCGGTCGTCACCAATTTTACGTACGACGCGCTCGACCGGATGCTGACCAGAACCTACCCGGCGGATACGGCCGAGAACGTCGCCTACACCTACGATCAGACCGGCGTTGGCTTTGCCTACGGGATCGGCAGGCTCACGAGCCTCACCGATGCGGCGGGCTCGCTCACGCGCACCTACGATACGCGCGGCAACCTCATCACCGAGACGCGCACCAGCGGGGCGACGGTGCTGGCCACGACTTATGGCTATGACGCTGCCTCGCGCATCCTGACCATCACCTATCCCGATAGCTCGGTCGTGACCTACACGCGCGACGCGATGGGGAAGGTTACGGGGGTATCGGATACGCCCTCCGGCGGCTCGGCCACCACGATTGCCTCCTCGATCACCTATGAACCCTTCGGCCCCGCCAACAGCATCACGATGGGCAACGGGGTGACGGAAACCATCACGCTGGACGGCGATTACCGGATCACCCAGATCGTGGATAACGGGTCGGGGTCGACGCACATCCAGAACATCTCCTATACGCTCAATGCCAACGACCAGCCGACCCAGGCCACCGACAACCTCACCTCCGCCAACTCGCTCATCAATATCAGCTATGACGCCCTCTCGCGGCTGGAGGGTTTTTATAACTATAAGACCAGCAGCACCTATTCGCTGCCCATCGACAAGAACTCCAACCGCACGTCGTATACCGGGCAGGCCACCTCCTACACGCTCAACACCGGCACCAACCAGCTGGCCTCCATCGTCAACGGCTCCACCACGACGGTCAGCACCAACGCCAACGGCAATATCACGGGCTTCAGCCCCGGCTTCGGCAGCGCGGCGGTGACGGGCCTTGCCTACAACAACGCCAACCAGCTTTCTTCCGTATCGAGCAGCACAGGCACCCTGGGGGCCTATCTATACGACGCCCTGGGCGACCGCTTCAGCAAGACGGTCAGCAGCACGACGACGATGTACCAATACTCCGAGAGCGGCACGCTGCTCGCCGAGACCACCGGCGGGACGGAAATCAACTACCTGTACCTGAACGGCAAGCCGATTGCCTCGCTCACGGGCAGCACGTTCACCTGGCTGCATGACGACAACCTGGGCGCGCCGCGCGTGGCCACCAACTCCGCTCAGGCCGTGCAGTGGAAGGCTTCGTACCTGCCGTTCGGCGAGACAAACTCGACCTCCGGCAGCGCGACGCAGAACCTGCGCATGCCGGGGCAGTATTATGATGCCGAGTCGGGCTTCAGCCATAACGGCGCAAGGGATTATGTCCCGGTATTGGGCCGATATCTTGAAGCTGATCCGATCGGGATATACGAAACCGGTGAATCTGAAGGTTTTAACCCTTATAGCTATGCCATACAAAATCCCTTACACGTGGTTGATGCATCAGGATTATGCCCCACGACGGAATGTTCCTTCGCCGGAAACGGGCGCGGAAGCCAGAGTTGGTACGTTACGTACTTTACTGAGTCAGGGACAAGGTACGGCCCCTACGAAGCTGGTCCGTATCCGGGCCCCGAACCATCAGCGTGCGGTCAGAACCAAACAGAAACCGTGGTGGCTTCATATGAGTTGGCGTCTTACAATTACGATCCCGCATATGCGGAGAGGTGTGCCAAGTGGCGAGCCACGGTTGCAAATCTTCAAGCAAGTATTGAGAGACGTCGAATCGATATGTTGAACAACGGTGTCGGACAGCCAGCATTGCCATGGGACGCTACGGGAGATGACCAATTCCCGAGTAGGTCAATCAATGGGCACATCAGGCTCATGAATATAGATAAAGCCAACCTTGCGAAACTCAATGCCCTGATCGCAGCATACTGCCCGCCCGATGGCAATGATGGGGGTGGTGGCACAGGCTCGGCTCCGGTGACTGTTAACCCACCGACTCCAGCACAGGTGACCGGCACGGCGATCTTTATCGGTACTTTAAGAATCGTGTGGATATTAGCGTTTTGAAATGTAATTATGTGGAGTGTGTAAATGACTAAGTCGAAGCTGTTAGATCCTATAATTAACCAACTGTCGATAGAGTCGTCGGAAGAGCAAGCCACGGACATTTTAGGTAATCTACTGGAAACATCCCTCAAAGAATCTCTCCAAGAGCAAGATATCGTAGATCGGATCTTTGCGGCATTGGAGAAGCCAGACTCTTTCAGTAAGCCGAAAATCTGGAGACTGTTTCGCTACCTCGATATGCATTCCTGGGAGCTTCTCCGTCGCAAACAACAGGCGTTCGTAATGGCTTATCTTCGTGATCATTGGGGAAAGTTTAGAGACTGGATGGGAACGTTTGTCGCTTGCGAGATCCTTGGTGCACGAGATCCAAGTCGTTCTATGCTTGAGTTCTTTAAGAATGCGATCAACACGATTCCCCCCGTACAAAATGCACTTGGTTGTTATGGTCTGCAGGTGGTTGCGTGTGCGACAAATGACGCGGCTGTAGCGGAATCGGCAATGGCTATATTGAAGAGTCACGTTGATCACCCTGAAGAAGAGGTTCAAAAAGAGGCACGCCTTGCACTAGACAATATTGCAAAGAAGTGGGCAGGCAGGATACCAAACCAAAGCTGACGTTGTCTGGGAAATGCTGCGTCGACTGCGAGGGGTTAAATGACCGGCGAATCAGGGCAACTAGTAGAAGCGTGGATCAAGCGCTATGAAATTATCAATAACTCCGGGAAGGAAAGCCCTGAAGCGAAGGCTCTATTGTGGGCATCCGAGGAGCTAGATGACCTATGTCGAGGGAATCCGCAATTCGCAATCAGAATGATATTGAATATATTGGCTTCAACCCAAGGAGAATACGCCCTGGCGATGCTTTCGGCTGGTCCACTCGAAATCGTATTGGCATATCACGGAAAGGAAATAATCTCTGAGGTGGAACTCTTTGCAAAGAATGATCCACGTTTTCGGACTCTCCTTCGAGGCGTCTGGCAAAATCAAATGGACGATCATACGTGGGGCCGAGTCCTTAAGGCTAGAATCGACCCAGCCCCTTAAAGAGAAGTTCTCCTTGTTGTCGTGCAGCATGACGCAAGGTGGGTTGGTCAACAAGATTAAGAATGGTCCATAACGGGTGAAGTTCCAGAAAACAATGTACTATCGCATAGTGCTTTCCGCTGACGGAATTAGCGACGCTCTTGGTCCACAAGGCGCTATTGATATCACGGAAGATTTCAAGCGCCGTCCCTGGCATCACAATGTTAAGTGTTATTGGGAAGCTCAAAGCCATTCCCTTGTTTTGCAGGCTGAGAATGATTACGATAAGGACGGATTAGCACTGGTTGACGAGTTTTCAGACGAGCTTGCAGCTTGCTTGAAAGAGATTGGTAGCGGAGAGATTCGTGTAGTATCTGTCGCTGAGATTCCGCATTTAACCTCATAAGCACCGCGCCATCCGCACAGGGGTCGAGGCCTCGGACCCTTCTATCTCGCGCCACGTGAGAGCTTCAGCGCCGTTACCGTCGCTTTCCACCTCGACATGCTCCACGAGCCGGGCATAGAGACAGGGATTCTCCCCGCAAGTGAAATGCCCCTCGACATTCAGGCCCGCCGGATTGCCGCGCCGCGCCCGGTAGGGAGTCTCCGGCGAGTCGCCGTGCAGGAGCTGCGCGATGCGCTCTGTAGCCGAGCCCACGGAGTTGGCGTAAAGAACCCCCAGTAGCTCCGCCACGCGCGAGGGGGCGGTCTTCGCATTTAGCAGCAAGACGACGTTGTCTTCCCTTTGGTGCTTGCCTTCCCAGGTAATGAGCCAGGCGCGGACGTTCTTTCGGCCCATGGTGTTTCATTATGGATCGAAATCCCCCTGCCCGCCCTACTTTTTGCGCAGGCGCACGCCGGGCCGCTCGTCATTGAGGAATTCGACGCCGGCTTTCTCCAGCGCTTTCATGACGAGCGACAGGGTCGCCGTGCGCGCCCCGATCTCGCCGTCGAAGCTCTCCATGCGCCGTATTGTCCCCACCGCCACGCGCGCCCGCTTGGCCAGTTCAATCTGCTCGATTCCGGCCAGGACACGGGCGGCGCGCAACTGCCTTCCGGTGATCAAGAGAGCACCGTACCACGTGGAAGAATCTAAACCCAAGCACAGCAATATGATACACAACTAGTTGATTACCATACCTAAATATGCGATGATCCGATCCGAGCCGATAAGGGGGCTCGTACTTCCCATGCAACTGAAGAATCTTGCATGCCTGTTCATCCTGGGCAGGCTCGCGTTTGCGCTCGACTTCACCACCGTGCCGATACCCGGCACCAATAGCATCCAGACCAGCCTGATGAATACCTTCCCCACGGGCACCTACACGCCCAATAACGGCGTGGGCGCACCGTTCTCGATTTCCACCGCGCCCGGCAAGTGCGGACCTGCGTCAAATGCGCCCTGCAATTACTATGACGGCTTCGGCTTCACCGGCAGCGGCCAGAGCATCACGCTCAATGTGTCGGTCGCCAATCCCACGGATATTTACACGTTGATGAACGCCTATAAGCCCGTAGTGGGCCAGCAGCTGGCCACCATCACCTTCATGGGCACGGGCGGCGCGTCCCAGACCTTTGCACTCGTGGCGGGCGAGAACATACGCGACTACCATGTCGGCGTCTGGGCCAATACGCTTAACAACGGCATCCCCGGCGTGAATGCCGCGAATGCCTTCACCTGCACGGTTCCCACCAGCTGCCAGGACGATTCCGGCGCGGCGTCCGCCGGCACCTACCTCATCGACGAGCAGCATTTCACGCTTGGGAGCATGTTCGCAGGCCAGACGCTCACGCAAATCATCCTCACCGATACCTATAACGGCTCCAGTCCGATCCTCCTGGGTCTCACCATCGGCGCACCCGGCCTGCCCGCCATTACGTCAGGAGGCGTTGTGCCCATTGACAGTCCCATCAATACGATTTCCTCCGGCGCGTGGATTTCGATTTACGGCAATAACCTGGCCGATACCACGGCGACCTGGACCGGCAACTTCCCCACATCTCTGGGCGGCACCAGCGTTACCGTCGATGGCAAGCAAGCTTACCTTTGGTACGTGAGCCCCACGCAGATCAACCTGCAGGTGCCCGAGGATTCCAACACCGGCACCGTTGACGTGGTGGTAACCACAGCCGAGGGCAGTTCCACCTCGACCGCGACGCTTGCCACCTACTCGCCCTCCTTCTCGCTTTTCAGCAGCAAGTATCCGGCCGCCATCGTAGTAACGCCCGGCAGCCCCGGCAATAGCGGCCAGGGCTATGACCTCATCGGGCCTTCGGGCGCGTTCTCGTTCCCGAGCAGGCCGGTTAATCCCGGTGAGACGCTTATTCTCTTCGGCGTCGGATTCGGGCCGACCAGTCCGGCTGTCCAGCCGGGGCAACTCTTTTCCGGCGCGGCTTCCTGCGTCACCATGCCGCTATTCTCCATCGGCGGCATCCCCGCCACCGTGGAATTTGCCGGTATCGTCGAAGCGGGGCTGTTCCAGTTCAATATCGTCGTTCCCAATGCGCCCGCCGGAGACCAGGTGCTTGCCGCATCCATCGCGGGTGTCGCCACACCCACCGGCGTCTACATCACGCTGCAATGAGGCACCCATGGCCAATAGCAATAAACCCGATCCGGCCGAACACATCGCAATAGGCGCAGGCCTGGGGGCTGCCGGGGCCGCCCAGTCCATCGCTATCGTGGGGTTATCCGCCGCGCCTGTACTGCCGGTATTCATCGTCCTGGGTGCCATTGGCGGACTTGCCTGGTGGGGCGTCAAGAAGCTCGCTGAATAATGCCACTCATCCTCGGGCGTACAACGGCGGCCGCGCGAGACTTCGGTTTTGCGCGCCGCGTTTCCCACTCAGCGGGAGAACTGATCACGTATTCCGGTGACGGCCACCTCATCACCCTTGCGCCAACGGGAACCGGCAAAACTTCCGGACCTGTCATCTGCAACGCCCTCACCCATCCCGGCCAGCTCATCGTCATCGACATGAAGGGCGATGTCCATGCCGCGACCGCCCAGGCGAGAAGAACGATGGGCCAGGAGGTCCACGCCCTTGATCTGCGCGACGATGCACAGGCAGCGGGATCGCTCAATCCTCTCGACCTGGCGGTGATGTGCGGAACCGATCCGGCAACGTTGGCGCGAAGCCTGGCGACGGAAATCGTCGAGCGCGGGGCGGACGAGAGGGATCGCTACTGGAACGATGCGGCCGAGAGCCTCATCACCGGCGCTTTGGCGTGGCTGATCGACGACTGCCCCAAGAGCGAAGCGCGGCTAAGCGCGGTTTTCGACCTATTCACTTCAGATGATCCCGTATACACCATGGCCCGTGACCTCGATCAGAATAAAATCCGCAATCGGGCGGCCAGGGCCGTCTTTGCTTCGTTCCTCAACCTGCCAAGCGAAACCACGCGTCCATGCGTCCTCAGCATGGCGCTCACGCATCTGAGGCTCTTCGACGCCGATACCGTGCGCCGGGTGACCGATACAACCACCTTCGATCTCGATGCTTTCGCGGCGGGCAAGCCCATGACGATCTACGTGATCGTTCCCCCCATGCGCCTGCATGCCTATAGCCCGCTGCTGCGCCTCTGGCTGTCCGGGCTCATATTGTCTCTCACTGAGCGCACTACAGCGCCGGAAAATCGCACCCTCATGCTCGTGGATGAAGCTGGAAACCTGGGGAAGATTGACGCACTACTGACCGCCACCACCTTGTTGCGCTCCTGGGGACTAACCCTCTGGTCCTTTTGGCAAAATGCCGCGCAGCTCAGTATCTACGGATCGCAGGCCAACACGCTTGTAGACAATGCGGGCGTCGTGCAGGTGTTCGGAGCCAGGAATCACCGCATGGCGCAGGAGGTCGCCAACCTTATCGGCGGTGTCTCTCCGGAGGAAATCCTGCGCATGCCGCGCTCCGAGCAAATCCTCCTGATTGAAGGCCGGTCCATCCGTTGCGGCCAGGTAAGGCACTACAGCGACAGTCTCTTCATCTCCGCCGAAGCGTGAAGCCCCGATCTGCGTGTGTGCGCAAATCACGAATTATGCACGAACACGACAGGCCCGATTTTATTAGGCTTACGCTGTGCATAATTTGTCTGCATAATGCTTGGCGAACAACGACGGGGAGAACTCATGGCAGAAACCATCAACGTGGTCATCAAAGGCCGGAACCTTCAGCCTTTGGTGGCAAGCGCTGGCGAAGAATGCGGTACGCTGCCTGCGCACTTTCGATTGGGATACGGCGGTATCGCCACCCGAAGGGGAACCCGTCATTGAGAGCATCACTTTGGCTCCCGAATCGGGAAACCACGCATGAAAGGGGCTATGGGCGTCTATCGACGGACGGCCGGAGCGTTGCGGCGCAGGTGGAGCGCTTCACCCGAGCCGCAGCCGAGAAGGCTTTCAAGGAGAAGGTCAGCGGGGCGGCGGTGACGCTCCGGCAGCCGCTCAAGCACGCCAGACTCCCGCACCAGTTGATCACCGCTCTAGAGCGCGGGTTTCTGCGGGACTTGAGTCTCACCGCCATTACAACATCGCCTATGGTCTCAATGTCAACGCCGAGCGGCTTCTCTTAAGCCTTGAGCCGTCCGAAGCCCAGGATTAGCGGCTGTCGGCATTTCTCTCAGTTACTATCACCCCCCGCGTTCATCAAATTCCTTGCTGGCATTGCCCGCCCCGCTTCTTCATGCTCCCTAGCAGGCGGCGCTTCCGCCGCAATGAAAATTTTCCCCTCCGCTTCGCGGATTCCTCGCGCACTCAAAATTTCCAGTTGCGGCGTCGCTCTTTCCGCCTGCTTTGCGCTCGCCCGAAGCGAGGCCGGCTGGCGGCCTTGCGCAATATCAGAAGGAGTAACGGAGATGATAGAAATGAACAGCATCATGGAATCTATCGCCAGGCACCGCGAGGCGCTGGCGCAGGCCTGGAAGGTGAACCGGGAAATCTTTTTCGCCGCGCTCGCCGCGGCGCAGATTACGCACGTCAAGGTGAGCTTCGACGGTGAGGGCGATTCCGGCCAGATAGACAATATCGCCGCCTACAGGGGCGATGGGGCGCTTGTCCCCTTTCCCTCTCAGAGCATTGCGCTGCGCACTGTCCACTGGAACACTGACGCGGTGACGGAAGAAAAGCCGCTGGAAGCCGCCGTCGAGGTGCTCTGTTACGACTTCCTGGAGCAGGAGCATGGCGGCTGGGAAAACAATGACGGCGCGTTCGGCGAATTCACGTTCGATGTCGCGGCGCGGACGGTCGAGCTCGAATTCAACGGGCGGTACATGGAAGTCCACACCACCGCTCACACGTTTTGAGGGAGCGAATCATGCCACATCCTTACCATCACTCCCTCATCAGCGTGAAGAAATGGGGCGGTGTTGCGGCCGATTACCAGCACATCCACGACTGGTTCGATGAGTCGAAGGCCATCATCGCGGATTTCCGGCACCGGGCGCTGCGCCATCACGCCGAGGGCATCTTCATGGCCGAGAGAATTTTCGGCTCCACGCTCACGCTTTCGACGGGCCGCGTCATCCCCACGCGCTGGGTGGGCGAGCAGCATGTCCGGGACGACTTAGGCTTCATACCGTCGTTCGCCGACTGGGTGAAGGCCATAAGGCCCGAACCCTGGATGGGACGCACCCGGCATCTCGAACATCTGCCGCCCCTTGCGATCGCGGATGGAGGGAAGCCATGAAGGAGCGTAATAACTCGGGACTTGCAAAACCCAAGGATGCAATTAAAGTGTCCGGCACAACCCTAGCGGGTGAGATCATGGCGCTGCCGAAATGGTTTAAGAAGACGAAGCCCAGGCAGACAGTAGCTTACGACTACAGCAATCAGCTTGATCTCTTCTCGCAAGCCGATCAAGATACTCCCGCGCCGGTTGAAAGCACTGCCGCGCGCATCTCCGAAGGAACGCATGGAAAACCACGACCGCCTCAGCAGCTTGATTTTGGAACACTGGAGCCGCTACCACCCTTCGATGCTGGAGCAACTAAAGCAGCAGAACCGGCTTCAGGAGGAACTGGAGAAGACGGCGCAGCAGTTCGCGGACCTGCTGTACGAATTGGTCTCGGTGAGAAAGATGGAGCATCACCAGGCCTGGGAACTGGCGGTGCGCCAGTTTCTTCTGGAGCCTTCGTTGACGAACCAGAGCGAGAGCCATCACACGACTTCCGCATC
Organism: Bryobacteraceae bacterium; assembly: GCA_030036985.1. Lineage (GTDB taxonomy): Bacteria > Acidobacteriota > Terriglobia > Bryobacterales > Bryobacteraceae > BOG-234. Next base: position 746 of record JASHSD010000153.1, on the reverse strand, counting down.
ACCGACAGCCACAAAATCGGGGTGGGCGGCGCTCATGAAAAAGCGAAAGACAACATCGCCGCCATCCGGCTCCTGAAAACCCTGGAAGCAGAGAACCGCGAGGCCGACGCCGGAGAAAAGGCTGTCCTCGCCCGTTACGTCGGCTGGGGCGGCATGCCTAACGTGTTCAGCCATTACCCGCCCCAGGAGTGGAGGGCCACTGCTGATACTGTCCGTACGCTCCTTGATGACGAGGAATATGCATCCGTACGCGCCTCCACTCCCAATGCGCACTTTACGTCTCCAATGGTCATTTCCGCCATCTGGAAAGCGCTGGACCGCATGGGCGTGCGCGGCGAATCCGAGGTACTTGAGCCCGCGATGGGCGTTGGGCATTTCCTCGGGCTTCAGCCGGAGGGCATCACGGGACATCGTACGGGAGTTGAACTCGACTCGGTGAGCGCGCGGATCGCGAAGAAGCTATATCCCGATTCATCCATATTGCACAGGGGCTTCGAGGAAACGAAGCTTCCCGACAACTATTTCGATGTCGTCGTCGGAAATGTCCCCTTCGGCTAATGGCGAGGTTTCGTTAATGACGAGGAAAGCTGCCGAAATTCGCCTGGCGGGGCTTTAGCCCACATTTGCTCGCCATTATTTCGGACGCGTGCCACTCTTGTAGGTCACCTGGAGGTGCACATGTCAGACCTGAGTACTAACAACGATGCGTGGCTTTCGAAGCTGAGAAGTCATCTGGACACGGAATG